>CAUQPD010000125.1:0-2505 GCA_963519935.1 uncultured Streptococcus sp. | reverse complement strand
GGATCAATTTCCAACTGCCTTGCTTGGTCAAGCTCACCTGTTTGACATGAGGAAGTTTTTCCAGTTCTTCCTTGCTTCGTTCACTTGAAACAAAGAGACGTGTTTTCCCATATTGATTGCGAACATCCTGAACTGGTCCATGCAAGACCACACGCCCATCACGAATCATCAGAATATCATCGCAAAGTTCCTCAACATTGGTCATGACATGGTCAGAAAAGATAATGATTGCACCGCGCTCTTTCTCTTTCAAGATGACCTGTTTGAGCAACTCGGTATTGACTGGATCCAAACCACTAAAAGGCTCATCCAGAATAATCAAGTCTGGCTCATGGATTAGGGTGATAATGAGCTGAATTTTCTGTTGATTCCCTTTGGAGAGACTCTTGATTTTGTCGGTCAATTTGCCCTTCACTTCGAGTTTTTCCATCCATTGAGGGAGTTTCTCCTTGACCTCCTTGGCATCCATGCCCTTTAGAGTCGCCAAGTAGCGAACTTGTTCAAGGACTGTCAGCTTGGGCATAAGACTGCGTTCCTCAGGCAGATAGCCAATCCGAGCATAGGTTTCCTGACGAATTTCCTGCCCATCCAGACTGATCTCTCCTTGATACTCTAAAAATTTCAACATACTGTGGAAAATCGTTGTTTTCCCAGCACCATTTTTCCCGACCAGGCCTAGAATTCGTCCTGGACTTGCCTGAAAATCGACACCAAACAAGACTTGCTTGGAACCGAAACTTTTCTCTAGATTTCTTACTTCTAGCATCTTCCACCTCCGAAATATGTTGCACTTATTATACTCCTTTTTGATAGCCTTTACAACGATTTATGTCCATTTTATCGGATTATAAGTAGCAAAAGTATCCTTTCTCTAATAAATTTTAAGTATTTCAGCGATAGCTTTAGTATAACTCATTAAAGACTTTCTGAGATGGCTTCCTCCTCAACTATCGCTTTTCTCTTCTGAACTGTCCTTTTGAAACTAAAAATCCACCCCGAAGGATGGATTGATGAGTTAACGTACTTCTGCATTCACTTTTTCTTCGAGTGATGCTTGGATTTTTTCCATATAGCGTGCGACTTCTTCGTCTGTCAAGCTATCTTCTGGATTTTGGAAGGTCAAGCTATAGGCCATTGACTTCATGCCAACTCCCAGTTTTTCGCCTGAGAAGACGTCAAAGAGTTTGATATCAGTCAAACGTTTCACGCCTGCAGCTTGGATAGCATCTACAACTTCTTGATGAGTGACTTCTGCCTTGAGGAGTAGGGCCACGTCACGGCTGACTGCTGGGAATTTGGTGATTTCCACAAATGGAGCAGCTGGTTGAAGGGCAGCTTCAATGGCTGAAAGGTTGAGCTCCGCTACATAAGTTTCTGGGATATCGTAAGCCTTGGCAGTAACTGGATGCACTTGGCCAAGGAAACCAAGAACTTGGTCGCCAAGTGAAATCACGGCCGTACGTCCTGGGTGAAGGCTAGCAATCTCAGCTGTTGCTGTATAAGTCACTTCTAGTCCCAAGCGAGTAAAGAGCGCTTCAAGGATTCCCTTAGCATAGAAGAAATCAACTGGAACTGCTGCTGTTTGGAAGTCTTTTTCTGCAACCAAGCCTGTCAAAGCAAAGGCAAAGCTGTTGATTTCATTTGGTAAATCTTCTTTTGGATTGCCTGTTTGTTCAAAGACTTTTCCAATCTCGTAAAGAGCCAAATTTTTGTTCTTACGAGCCACGTTATAGGCTACTGTATCCAAAATACCTGAGATCATATTTTGGCGGAGGACTGAACGTTCCACAGTCATTGGCCACATGAGTTCTGTAAGGTTACTTGGTTGAGCCGTAAACTCAACTGCTTTTTCAGGCGTTGTCAGAGCGTAGGTGATGATTTCTGTCAAACCTGCTCCTTCAGCGATGGTACGAACTTGACGGCGCAATTTTTGTGTCGCAGTCAATTCACCAGCTGTACCATCATCTTTTGGAAGACTAGTTGGCAAGCGATCATAACCATAGATACGGGCGATTTCTTCAAAGAGGTCCGCTTCGATGGTAATATCCCAACGACGACGAGGTACGCTGACTGTGAAGGCTTCAGCATTTCCAGAAAGTCCAAAGCCAAGACGACGGAAGACATCTTCCACATCAGCATATGAAAGCTCCGTACCAAGGACGCGGTTAACGTCAGCCAGAGTCGAAGAAACTTCTACATCAGAAGTATCAAGCGCTCCTGCTGAAACGATACCCTTACGCACAGTCGCACCTGCAAGTTCCGCAATCATGCTCGCCGCAGCATCAAGGGCTTCGTTAACAGTTGCCACATTGATACCTTTTTCAAAGCGAGAAGATGATTCAGAACGAAGGTTGAGGCGTCCGCTAGTCTTGCGGATGGATTTGCCATTGAAGACAGCTGCTTCAAGGACAACACGACTAGAATTTTCAGAGATTTCTGTTGTTTGACCACCCATGACACCTGCAAGGGCTACTGGCTTGTCTGCGACAGTGATAACTAAGTCAT
>CAUQPD010000124.1:0-2538 GCA_963519935.1 uncultured Streptococcus sp. | reverse complement strand
AAAGAAGCGCCAGTGGATACACGTCGTAAAAAACAAGCTCGACCAGACAAAGAACGTGACGATTATGATCACGAAGAAGATGGTCCTAGAAAACAACAAAAGAATCGAAGTAGTCAGAATCAAGTGAGAAATCAAAGAAATAGTAACTGGAATAACAACAAGAAAAATAAAAAAGGGAACAAGCAAAACAACCGTAACCAGACTCCAAAACCTGTTACAGAGCGTAAGTTCCACGAATTGCCAACAGAATTTGAGTATACAGATGGTATGACTGTTGCGGAAATCGCAAAACGTATCAAACGTGAACCAGCTGAAATCGTTAAGAAACTCTTTATGATGGGTGTCATGGCCACACAAAACCAATCTTTGGATGGGGAAACCATTGAACTCCTCATGGTGGATTATGGTATCGAAGCCAAACAAAAAGTTGAAGTTGATAATGCCGACATCGAACGTTTCTTTGTCGAAGATGGTTATCTCAATGAAGATGAATTGGTTGAGCGTCCACCAGTTGTAACTATCATGGGACACGTTGACCACGGTAAAACAACACTCCTGGATACCCTTCGTAACTCTCGTGTTGCGACAGGTGAAGCAGGTGGTATCACTCAGCATATCGGTGCCTACCAAATCGTGGAAAATGGCAAGAAGATTACCTTCCTTGATACACCAGGACACGCGGCCTTTACATCGATGCGTGCGCGTGGTGCATCTGTTACCGATATTACCATCTTGGTCGTAGCGGCCGACGACGGGGTTATGCCTCAGACTATCGAAGCCATCAACCACTCAAAAGCGGCAAACGTTCCAATCATCGTAGCCATCAACAAGATTGATAAACCAGGTGCCAACCCAGAACGCGTTATCGGTGAATTGGCAGAGCATGGTGTTATGTCAACTGCTTGGGGTGGAGATTCTGAATTTGTTGAAATCTCAGCTAAATTCAACCAAAATATCGATGAACTCTTGGAAACAGTCCTTCTTGTGGCTGAAATCCAAGAACTCAAGGCAGACCCAACAGTGCGTGCGATCGGTACAGTTATCGAAGCGCGCTTGGATAAAGGAAAAGGTGCGGTCGCAACCCTTCTTGTTCAACAAGGTACCTTGAATGTTCAAGACCCAATCGTTGTCGGAAATACCTTCGGTCGTGTCCGTGCTATGACCAATGACCTTGGTCGTCGTGTCAAGGTCGCAGGTCCATCAACGCCGGTTTCTATCACAGGTCTAAACGAAGCGCCAATGGCTGGTGACCATTTTGCCGTTTACGAAGATGAAAAATCTGCGCGTGCAGCAGGTGAAGAACGTGCCAAACGTGCCCTCATGAAACAACGTCAAGCTACCCAACGTGTCAGCCTTGAAAACCTCTTTGATACGCTTAAAGCTGGTGAGCTTAAGTCAGTTAATGTTATCATCAAGGCCGACGTACAAGGTTCTGTTGAAGCCCTTTCTGCCTCACTTCAAAAGATCGATGTAGAAGGTGTCAAAGTTACCATTGTCCACTCAGCAGTCGGTGCTATCAACGAATCAGACGTGACCCTTGCGGAAGCTTCAAATGCCTTTATCGTTGGTTTCAACGTACGCCCTACACCACAAGCGCGTCAACAAGCGGAAGCTGATGATGTAGAAATCCGTCTCCACAGCATTATTTACAAGGTTATCGAAGAGATGGAAGAAGCTATGAAAGGGATGCTTGACCCAGAATTTGAAGAAAAAGTTATCGGTGAAGCAGTTATCCGTGAAACCTTCAAGGTATCTAAAGTGGGAACCATCGGTGGATTCATGGTTATCAACGGTAAGGTTACCCGTGACTCGAAAGTCCGTGTTATCCGTGACGGTGTCGTTATCTATGACGGTGAACTCGCAAGCTTGAAACACTACAAAGACGACGTGAAAGAAGTTACAAACGGTCGTGAAGGTGGATTGATGATTGATGGCTACAATGATATCAAGACTGATGATGTGATTGAGGCTTACGTCATGGAAGAAATCAAACGATAAGATTTTTGCTCCTTTCTTAGGTGGTGAGGGACGCAAGCAAACCGATGGTTTCATTGCTTATTTTTGAGCCTAGAGTCTCAAAAATCCCCTGTGATGGGACTGATAAATTAGTCCCATCACTTTCACCACAGCGAAAGAAGCGGATGAGTTCAAATTGAACTTCGTTTCAATTTGAGCTGAAAATCAATAAATTTAAAAATAGCTAGGTCTGCTGGCCTAGCTTTTGGTTCAAAGTAGAGAAAGGAATATCATGGCAAATCATTTCCGTACGGATCGTGTGGGCATGGAAATCAAGCGTGAAGTCAATGAGATTTTGCAAAAGAAAGTCCGTGATCCGCGTGTCCAAGGCGTGACCATCACAGATGTTCAGATGCTAGGTGACTTGTCTGTTGCCAAGGTTTACTACACCATTTTGAGTAACCTTGCTTCAGATAATCAAAAAGCCCAAATCGGGCTTGAGAAAGCAACTGGTACCATCAAACGTGAACTTGGTCGCAATTTGAAATTGTACAAAATCCCAGATTTGACCTTCGTCAAAGA
>CAUQPD010000123.1:0-2592 GCA_963519935.1 uncultured Streptococcus sp. | reverse complement strand
CCTTGCCGTAGGTATGGTTACTGACTTCGTCAGTTCTATCCACAACCTCAAAACACTGTTTTGAGCAACCTGCGGCTAGCTTCCTAGTTTGCTCTTTGATTTTCATTGAGTATTAGAACATACAATGGAGGTCGTCATGGACAATATCATCGATGTGTCAATACCCGTTGCAGAAGTAGTGGACAAGCATCCAGAAGTTTTGGAAATCCTAGTAGAGCTCGGTTTTAAACCACTTGCTAATCCCTTGATGCGCAACACTGTTGGGCGCAAAGTATCGCTGAAGCAGGGTTCTAAACTTGAAGGAACTCCTATGGACAAGATTGTCCGCACGCTAGAAGCGAACGGCTATGAAGTGATTGGATTAGACTAATGGCAGATGAACGGATTCATATCCTACGGGATATTTTGTTAGAATTGCACAATGGCGCCTCTCCTGAGTCAGTTCAGGAGCGTTTTGATGCGACCTTTACAGGTGTTTCAGCCATCGAGATTTCCCTCATGGAGCACGAGCTGATGAACTCAGACTCAGGTGTCACCTTTGAAGATGTCATGGAGCTCTGTGATGTCCATGCCAATCTTTTTAAAAATGCTGTTAAGGGTGTCGAAGTAGAGGATACCGAACATCCTGGTCATCCAGTTCGCGTCTTCAAGGATGAAAATCTGGCCCTCCGTGCAGCCTTGATTCGCATTCGGAGACTGTTGGATACCTATGAGACTATGGAAGATGAAGAAATGCTGGCAGAGATGCGCAAGGGTTTGGTCCGTCAAATGGGACTTTTGGGGCAATTTGATATCCACTACCAGCGCAAGGAAGAGCTCTTCTTTCCTATCATGGAGCGCTATGGTCACGATTCACCCCCTAAGGTCATGTGGGGAGTGGATGATCAGATCAGAGAACTCTTTCAGACAGCTCTAGCGACAGCTAAGGCACTACCAGAAGAGTCAATTAGCACTGTAAAGGAAACTTTCGAAGCTTTTGCGACAGAGTTTGAAAGTATGATTTTCAAGGAAGAGTCCATCCTTCTCATGATTCTCCTTGAGTCCTTTACTCAGGATGACTGGCTTCAGATTGCGGAGGAGAGCGATGCTTACGGCTATGCCATCGTCCGTCCGTCTGAGAAATGGGTTCCAGAACGCCAGAGTTTCCTTGAGGAAAAGAGTGCAGAGGAACCTGTTCAACTAGACACGGCTGAAGGTCAAGTGCAGCAAGTTATCGATACACCAGAAGGTCAGTTCACCATTACCTTTACCCCTAAGGAAAAGGAAGCGGTGCTGGACCGTCATAGTCAACAGGCTTTTGGCAATGGCTATCTCTCCGTCGAGCAGGCTAACCTCATCCTCAATCACCTCCCCATGGAGATTACCTTTGTCAATAAAGACGATATTTTCCAGTATTACAATGACAATACGCCAGCTGATGAGATGATTTTCAAACGGACACCGTCCCAAGTCGGGCGCAATGTTGAACTCTGTCATCCGCCTAAGTACCTAGACAAGGTGAAGGCCGTTATGAAAGGTCTTCGTGAAGGTAAAAAAGACAAGTATGAAATGTGGTTCAAGTCGGAGTCGCGAGGCAAGTTTGTCCACATCACCTATGCTGCGGTACACGATGAAAACGGAGAATTTCAAGGGGTGTTGGAGTATGTTCAGGATATTCAGCCCTACCGAGAGATTGATACGGACTACTTCCGTGGATTAGAATAAGGAGAATCAATGAGTTACGAACAGGAATTTATGAAGGAATTTGAAGCCTGGGTCAATACCCAGATCATGATCAACGACATGGCGCACAAGGAAAGTCAAAAAGTCTACGAAGAAGACCAAGACGAGCGTGCCAAAGATGCCATGATTCGCTACGAGAGTCGTTTGGATGCCTACCAGTTCTTGCTTGGTAAGTTTGAAAATTTCAAGGCAGGCAAGGGATTCCATGACTTGCCAGAAGGCTTGTTTGGTGAGAGAAACTATTAAAATACAGATACTTTCTTGATTTTTTCCCAAAATCTTGATAGAATATCTTTATTAAATCCTTGTCAGAGCAGGGATTTTTTATTGAAAGGATTTTATCATGTCAAAGAAACTCCAACGTAAAAAACAATTGCGAAATAGCCTTCGTCGCTCAGGTGCATTTTCAAGTACGGTGACTAAAGTTGTCGAAGAGACCAAGAAAGTTGTGAAACACGCAGAAAAATCTGCCAGCGAAGCAGGAAAAGTTGTCTCTAAAAAAGTGGAACAAGCAGTAGAAGCGACTAAGGAACAAGCTCAAAAAGTAGCCAATTCTGTAGAAGATTTTGCAGCTACTTTGGGTGGCCTCTCAGTAGATCGTGCTAAGACTTTCTATGATGAAGGCATCAAGTCAGCTGCTGACTTTAAAAACTGGACTGAAAAAGAACTCCTTGCCTTGAAAGGAATCGGCCCAGCTACCATCAAGAAATTGAAAGAAAATGGCATCAAGTTCAAGTAATTTTTCTTGTTCCTTGCATTTCCGAAAAAAACTTGCTACAATAGAGCCATTAGAGGTGTTTTGAATCCCACATTTTACAGAAAGTGGCGGTGCTGAGAAGTCCACAAATGTGTCAAAACTGGTTGCTGATG
>CAUQPD010000122.1:0-2604 GCA_963519935.1 uncultured Streptococcus sp. | reverse complement strand
CGTCTTCCTCGTGATGTAAAAGTCGAAATTGAAGTGATCGCAGAGATTGGATAAGCTAGTTGAAGTTTGGCTCTGCCAAACTTTTTTTGATATAAGGAGAGATAGATGACAAAGAAACAACTTCACCTGGTGATTGTGACAGGGATGAGTGGCGCAGGGAAAACAGTAGCCATTCAGTCCTTCGAGGATTTGGGATATTTTACTATTGACAATATGCCACCAGCCCTCTTGCCAAAGTTTTTGCAGTTGGTAGAGACTAAGGATGATGACCACAAACTGGCCTTGGTTGTGGACATGCGGAGCCGTTCCTTCTTTTCAGAGATTCAGGCCGTTTTGGATGAATTGGAAAACCAAGACGATTTGGACTTCAAAATCCTCTTTTTAGACGCAGCAGATAAGGAATTGGTAGCACGCTATAAGGAAACTAGAAGAAGTCACCCGCTAGCAGCAGATGGTCGGATTTTAGATGGCATCAAGCTGGAACGTGAACTCTTGGCACCTTTGAAAAATATGAGTCAAAATGTAGTGGATACGACAGAACTCACTCCGCGTGAACTTCGTAAAACCATTGCTGAGCAATTTTCAGACCAAGAACAAGCCCAGTCTTTCCGTATCGAGGTCATGTCTTTTGGATTCAAGTATGGTATCCCTATTGATGCGGACTTGGTATTTGATGTCCGTTTCTTGCCAAATCCATACTACCTTCCGGAGCTCCGTAATCAGACAGGTGAGGATCAAGCAGTTTATGATTATGTGATGAATCATGAAGAGTCTGAAAGTTTCTATCAGCACTTACTCGCCTTGATTGAACCTATTTTGCCAAGTTATAAAAAAGAAGGCAAGTCTGTTTTAACCATCGCAGTAGGATGTACAGGTGGACAGCACCGTAGTGTTGCCTTTGCCAAACGAATCGCTGAGGACCTTGCTAAAAATTGGCCTGTCAATGAAAGCCATCGTGACAAAGACAGAAGAAAGGAAACGGTAAACCGTTCATGAGAAAACCAAAGATAACGGTGATTGGTGGAGGAACAGGTATCCCCGTCATTTTGAAAAGCTTGCGAGAAAAGGATGTTGATATCGCAGCCATCGTAACGGTAGCTGATGATGGTGGCTCTTCTGGTGAACTAAGAAAGAATATCCAACAGCTGACACCACCAGGAGATCTTCGCAATGTCCTGGTAGCCATGTCGGATATGCCTAAGTTTTATGAGAAGGTTTTTCAGTACCGTTTCTCAGAAGAGGCTGGAGCTTTTGCGGGTCATCCTCTAGGAAATATCATTATAGCAGGGCTTTCTGAAATGCAAGGGTCCACTTATAATGCTATGCAGCTGCTAAGTCTCTTTTTCCACACAACAGGAAAAATCTACCCATCAAGCGATCAGCCTTTGACACTGCATGCAGTCTTTAGAGACGGTTCTGAGGTGGCAGGTGAGAGCCACATTGCAGATCATCCAGGCATGATCGACCATGTCTATGTGACCAATACCTTGGATGATGAAATACCCCAAGCCAGCCGTCGAGTAGTCAATACCATTCTCGAGAGTGACATGATCGTCTTGGGGCCTGGTTCCCTCTTTACATCGATTTTGCCCAATATTGTCATTGAGGAGATTGGGCAGGCTCTCTTGGAGACTAAGGCAGAGATCGCCTATGTCTGCAATATCATGACCCAGCGTGGGGAAACAGAGTACTTTTCAGACAGTGACCACGTGGAAGTCCTCCATCGACACTTAGGTCGGCCTTTTATTGATACGGTCTTGGTTAATATCGAAAAGGTTCCTAGAGAATACATGGATACCAACCGTTTTGATGAATATTTGGTTCAGGTAGAGCATGACTTTGCTGGTCTTTGCAAGCAGGTTCCTCGTGTGATTTCATCCAACTTTCTTCGTTTGGAAAATGGAGGAGCCTTCCATGATGGCGATTTGATTGTAGACGAATTGATGCGCATTATACAGGTGAGAAAATGAGTTTTACAGTTGCAGTAAAAGAGGAAATTCTTGGTCAACACCATCTCAGTCGTCATGAATTGTCTGCCATCATCAAGATGTCTGGCAGTATCGGTCTCTCGACTTCTGGCCTAACCTTGTCCGTCGTGACCGAAAATGCCAAGTTGGCTCGGCACCTTTATGAGTCCTTTCTCCATTTTTATGATATCAAGTCAGAAATTCGTCACCATCAGAGAAGCAATCTTCGCAAGAACCGTGTCTATACAGTCTATACTGATGAGAGGGTGCAGGAGCTTTTATCTGATTTGCGGCTTGCGGATTCCTTCTTTGGTTTGGAGACAGGTATCGATCCTGATATTTTAGCAGATGAGGAGGCTGGTCGTGCTTACTTATGTGGGGCCTTTCTGGCAAATGGCAGCATCCGAGATCCTGAGTCTGGCAAGTACCAGTTGGAAATCAGTTCTGTTTATCTGGACCATGCCCAAGGACTGGCCTCTCTCCTCCAGCAATTTTTACTGGATGCCAAGGTTATTGAGAGAAAGAAAGGTGCAGTTACCTATCTCCAGCGGGCAGAGGACATCATGGATTTCTTGATCGTGATTGGAGCCATGCAGGCGCGTGATAACTTTGAGCGCGTCAAGATTTTGCGTGAAAC
>CAUQPD010000121.1:0-2635 GCA_963519935.1 uncultured Streptococcus sp. | reverse complement strand
CAAGTCATTGAAGAAATCAAAAACAATGCCAACATTGTGGAAGTCATAGGTGATGTGATTTCTTTACAAAAGGCTGGACGGAACTATTTAGGGCTCTGTCCTTTTCATGGTGAAAAGACCCCTTCTTTCAACGTTGTGGAAGACAAGCAGTTTTATCACTGTTTTGGCTGTGGTCGTTCAGGAGATGTCTTTAAGTTTATCGAAGAATACCAAGGTGTGTCCTTCATGGAAGCCGTTCAGCTCTTAGGAGAGCGCGTCGGTATTCAACTAGCTACGCCGGTACAGTCTCGTCCCCAACAAACTTCCCCTCATCAAGCTCTATACGATATGCATGAAGAAGCTGCCCGTTTTTACCATGCCATCCTCATGACGACAAAGATGGGAGAAGAAGCAAGGGCTTATCTCTACAAACGCGGATTGACAGATGATGTTCTGAAGCACTTCCAGATTGGACTAGCTCCAGCAGAGAGAACTTATCTCTATCAACGTTTGGCTGACAAGTTTGAGGAAAAGGATTTATTGGATTCGGGCTTGTTTTATCTGTCAGATGGTAATCAATTTTATGATACTTTCTTTGGACGGATCATCTTTCCTTTGACCAATGACAAGGGACAGGTCATTGCCTTTTCAGGTCGTATCTGGCAAGAAACGGATAGTCAGACTGCCAAATATAAAAATAGTCGCTCGACTGCAATTTTTAACAAGAGTTACGAATTGTATCATTTGGACAAGGCAAAAAAGGGAACAGGTAAGATTACAGAACTCTATCTGATGGAAGGCTTCATGGATGTGATCGCGGCCTACCGTGCTGGTATAGAAAATGCTGTAGCTTCCATGGGAACAGCCTTAAGCAAGGAGCATGTTGATCACCTCAAACGCTTTACCAAAAAGATAGTTCTCAGCTATGATGGTGACAAGGCAGGGCAGGCAGCAACAGCCAAGGCTCTAGAGGAGTTAAAAGACTTCTCAGTTGAGGTTGTCCGAGTACCTGATGCCATGGACCCAGATGAGTATTTGCAAAAGAATTCTGCTGAAGACCTGGCTTACCTTTTAACCAAGACTCAGATTAGTCCTATAGAGTTCTATATTCACCAGCTAAAGCCTGAAAATAGTGATAACTTACAGGCGCAAATCGAATTCATTGAAAAGATTGCGCCCCTAATCGCCAAAGAAAAGTCTATCACTGCCCAGAATTCTTATATCCACATTTTGGCGGATAATCTACCTTCTTTTGATTACCAACAGGTGGAGCAGATTGTAAATGAAAGTCGGATTGTCCAGAGGCAGGAAAGAGTCAAAGAGGAGCAACCTCCAGCAGCGATTACTTTACCTGTAACGCGGCAACTGACAGCAGTCATGAGAGCAGAGGCTCATCTCCTCTATAGGATGGCTGAGAACCCAGTTGTGTTAAATGACTACCGATTAAGAGAAGATTTTTTCTTTGATACCCCAGAATTTCAGATTCTTTACGAATTATTAAGTGAGCAGGGAGAAGTCGGCTCAGAGGAACTTTCTCATCAGACGCCTGAGGTTGAAAATGCTTGGTACCACGTGCTTAGTCTGGATTTGCCAGCTGAGATGTCGCCTCAAGAGCTAGCGGAAGTCGAAGCGACTCGAAACCGTGCCCTCCTCAGCAAGGACAATTTAAGAATTAAAAAGAAAGTGCAGGAAGCTAGTCATGTAGGAGATACAGACACAGCCTTGGAAGAATTGCAACGATTGATTTCCCAAAAGAGAAGAATGGAGTAATAATGGCAACAAAACAAAAAGAAGTAACCACATTTGATGTGCAAGTAGCGGACTTTATCCGTAACCACAAAAAAACAGGAACAGCAACAGATGATGAAATCAATTCAAGTCTGGTTATTCCTTTCACCCTCGATGCAGACGGCATTGAAGACCTTTTGCAACGGATTCAGGATGCTGGAATTTCTATCACAGACAACGAAGGAAATCCAAGCGCGCGTGTGCTTAGTGCAGAAGAAGAACCAGAACTCAGTGATGAGGACTTGATTGGCTCAACTTCTGCCAAGGTTAATGACCCAGTCCGTATGTATTTGAAGGAAATCGGGGTCGTTCCTCTCTTGACCAACGAAGAGGAAAAAGAATTGGCTCTAGCAGTTGAGGCTGGTGATATTGAAGCCAAACAACGTCTTGCAGAAGCCAACCTTCGTTTGGTGGTTTCGATTGCTAAGCGCTACGTAGGGCGTGGCATGCAGTTTCTGGATTTGATCCAAGAAGGAAACATGGGCTTGATGAAGGCTGTTGACAAGTTTGACTATTCAAAAGGATTTAAGTTTTCTACGTATGCAACTTGGTGGATTCGTCAGGCAATCACTCGTGCCATCGCTGACCAGGCCCGTACTATTCGTATCCCTGTCCACATGGTAGAAACCATTAACAAGCTTGTCCGTGAACAGCGTAATCTCCTTCAAGAATTGGGACAAGATCCAACTCCTGAACAAATCGCTGAGCGTATGGATATGACACCTGACAAGGTCCGTGAAATCCTAAAAATCGCTCAAGAACCAGTATCACTTGAAACACCGATCGGTGAAGAGGACGATAGCCATCTTGGGGACTTTATCGAAGACGAAGTGATTGAAAATCCAGTAGACTACACAACTCGTATCGT
>CAUQPD010000120.1:0-2672 GCA_963519935.1 uncultured Streptococcus sp. | reverse complement strand
CACAATGATCTAAAAAACGCAGAACCTGCCCTTGCGGTCCACCCATAAATTCAATGCCACATCGCTTAGCTTCTTTCTGTACCATCAGATGAAGCTGGTGTCCAAAACGTTTGAACATTAACATCGGCTTGTCCATGATTGCTCCTTTCTTACGATAAATATAGTTCTCACAAGAACTATTTAAGTTCCCATGAGAACTATTTTATCATTTTCAGAAAAGATGTCAAGAAAAAAGTTTCTATGAGAACTATCTTAGTTTAAATTGACATTAGGCAATATTTTTTCTATAATAAGCACTAACTACTGTGGATAGAAATCCATTCACTCGATGAAGGGAGAAAACTTTCAAATGAAACCAGAAGAACAACGAGTTTTAGGAATCTTAGCAACCATTTTTGGAGCCATCGCACTTTTAGGGTCCTGGATTCCATTTATTAACTATCTATCATTTTTCATCGCCATTGTCGCATTTATCTTGGGGATTATCGGCCTTATCGTCAATCTCAAAAAACGGAAAACCATGGCCATTATCGGAACATCCCTCGCAGTTGCTTCTGTTGTACTTTTCTTTACGACCCAAGTACTGTACGCTAATGTCTACAAAGAGTTTATCAGGGAGTTTAACCGTTCCTACAGCGAGGCAAGTGCCTCAATGGAGCGCGAAGAAGAAAGCGACTTGACAGATGATAGCGCCTATTCCATCCCAGAGGAGGAAGAAGACGACACCTTCACCTGGACCCAAGAACAGTTCGACGCCTTAATCGAAGGTGACCTTGATAACAAAGGAAAAGGTGGTACCAACTACAAGGATATTATCAAAAAACACGGACTACCAGACTCCGAGTTTGACTCCACTATCGGAGGCTATGATACGAGAAAAATCACCTATCTCTCCATTGGTGACAAGATCAAGACTGTTACCTTAACTTTTGCAAAAGATGACAATGGGCAGCTCTTGCTCGTCCAAAAACATGCAGTCGGTCTAGGTCTAGAAAAAAGCAAGAAACAAAACGATTCTGAAACCAGAGTCTAAGTTCAAATATCAAAAAAACGAACAGCTAGTAAAACTGTTCGTTTTTCTATTAGAATCCATCTACGTTTGTGTAGATCTTTTGTACGTCTTCGTCGTCCTCAAGAACGCTGTAAAGTTTTTCAAAGGTTTCAAGGTCTTCGCCTGACAATTCCACTTCAGACTGAGGAATCATTTCCAATTCAGTCACTTGGAATTCTTCGATACCAGACTCACGAAGGGCAACGATAGCCTTGTGAAGGTCTGTTGGAGCTGTGTAAACAGTGATTGTTCCTTCTTCTGCTTCTACATCGTCCACATCCACATCTGCTTCTAGCAATTGCTCAAAGACTGCATCAGCGTCCTCACCCGCAAATACGATCACACCCTTGTTATCAAAGAGGTATGAAACTGAACCTGAAGCACCCATGTTTCCGCCGTTTTTACCAAAGGCTGCACGGACATTGGCCGCGGTACGGTTGACATTTGAAGTCAAAGTATCAACAATCAACATAGAACCATTTGGTCCAAAACCTTCGTAACGTCCTTCTGTAAAGGTTTCGTCTGTGTTTCCTTTTGCTTTATCAATCGCTTTATCGATAACGTGTTTTGGCACTTGGGCTTGTTTCGCACGGTCGATAACGAATTTCAAAGCAGTGTTTGATTCTGGGTCTGGATCACCTTTTTTAGCTGCTACATAGATTTCTACACCAAATTTTGCATATACTTTAGAGTTAGCTCCATCTTTAGCCGTTTTCTTGGCTACGATATTGGCCCATTTACGTCCCATTAGGAATCTCCTTTTTTCACATTTTAATCTTTCTTATTATAACACAAGTTTTTTCGATTTTCACTAGAGGAAATGGATTTTATTCAGCAAATCCAGCTAGGATTGTCCTTTGGCTGCCAAGATTGCCTTGCCTTCTTTTATCAGGGGATGGCGGAAAAGTGAAAAGTACAGTTGGGTGGTCATGGCAACCCAGATAAGGGGTTCACAAAGGATAACTCCCCTATAGCCTGCCCAAGGGATAATCAAAACTACAAAAACAATTTTCCCGATTAGTTCTATAAAGCTGGAAACTAGAGGAAGGACTTTTTGCCCCAAGCCCTGCAAGCAATTGCGATAAATCAACAAGAGACTCAAAATCGGATAAAAGACTGAACTGATTTGCAGGTAAAGACTACCATTTTCTACCAAGTAAGTATCTGTCGAACTGGCCAAGAAGGAAATCAAGGTCGGACTAGCAAAAAAGAGAAAGATACAGACAAAACCTGCCCAAGACATGCTCAGTCGACTGCCGATTCGAAGACCTTGAACAATGCGGTCTGGTCGTTTCGCACCGAGATTCTGAGAGGCAAAGGTCGTCATGGCAGAAGAAACGGCCGTCATCGGAAGCAGAGCAAAGGCCATAATGCGTCGTGCCGCTGTTTGGGCACTAATAATCACTGCGCCAAAGGTATTGACAGAAGACTGTAAAATCACACTACCAATAGACACAATCGAACTCATCAAGCCCATAGCCAAACCTTGCTCCAAGAGATCCGCGTACAAGCTCTTGTCCCATTTGAAATGTTTAAACTGTGGCAAGAGTTCTGGAACGCTTTTGCGGATATAATAAAAGCAAAGAAGCGCTGACAACCCTTGTGAGATAATGGTAGCAAG
>CAUQPD010000119.1:0-2705 GCA_963519935.1 uncultured Streptococcus sp. | reverse complement strand
AAAACGAGATGAACTTATTTTTTAAAAAATAGCGGTAAAATATACCAGATTCTGTTTTGATGATAGGAGAAGAAAAGGTATAAGGTGGTTAATATACGGATGTGAAAAAGTCGATTTCAAACCATAAGAAAAAATTGGATTTTTTTATAAAAATTTGCTTGATAGTTCTAGCCTTTTTCTTCATAGTATGATAAAATGTGGATGTAATGTGGCTAATAATTTTCGCTTGAAAAAGGAGAATGGTGATTAGTTGGGGACAATCAGTTAGTTTACTATTACATTGTACATTTACAACTGAATATTATAAGAAAGGAAGATTAAATGAACAAGAAAATAAGATCTTGGATTCAGATCCTTATTCTTTGTTTGGGAGTTATTCTCCAATCATTTGCCCCTCTGACGCAAGTACATGCGGCAGAGTATAATGATGTGATCACTAGTGTTGGTGTTGAAAACAGATCTGGTGAAGCTTTAACGCAAGGGTTGGATATTTGGCAAGAATTCCGTCTTACTGCAGATTTTGTTTTGCCAGATAATACGGTGCATGAAGGTGATACAACAACACTTCAATTGCCATCAGAGATTACATTTTCAAACTCTTCAGACATTGAATTACGAGATGCTTCTAACAATCTTGTAGCTACTGGTCGTTTAGATGCAGCTAGCAAAACAATTACTCTAACTTACACAAAGTTTGTTGAGAATAATTCTGGCGTTAGGGGGAAATTCTTTGTCTATGTCCGAGTTGACCATGACGTTGTTTCAGAAGAAAAAGACGTTGATGTTAACGTTACAGTAGGCCATAGAGTTCTATTTGCAGGGAAAATCCGTTACAACGGCCCTCCAGGGAAATACGACTCTAAAATTGAAAAGAGTTCCTTCCAATACAAGGATGACGAGAAAAATGTAATCCGTTATAACATTACTGTAAACCGCAATATGGCGAACTACAGTGATGTCACTATCAAAGATGCTTTCTCTTCTCCAAATATGACCTTCCTACCAGATACTTTTCGTATTTACAAAGTAGATTGGAGTTGGAATAACGGAGACTGGAAATGGACTAATGCTCAGGATATGACCGAAACCTTTAAAAACCAACTAGTGGTAAATGCGAATGGTGATGGTTTCACCCTTCCTTTAGGAGATACTAATGGTTTTGGTTATATGATCGAGTATCGAGCTAAAGCGAATTATGATCTAGTCGATGGTGAGGAAATCACGAACGTAGCCAACATGAGCTACAATGGCAGTGAGAATGAACAATCAACCAGCACACGTACCTACCAGATTGCAGGTGGTGTTGCGGAAGGATATGTTTTCACCATTAAAATTCATAAGGTAGACGAAGCAGGCCAACCATTGCAAGGTGCAGTTTTTGAAGTGATTCGTGATCGTAACCAAGCTGTTGTTGGACGATTGACAACAGATTCTGATGGTAACGCTAGTGTAGGCAAATTGTTGCGAGACAACTATACAATTCGTGAAGTAACTGCTCCTCTTGGCTATGACAAATTAACTGAAGATATTAAAATTTCTCCAGATGAGTTTGGTTCAGACAAATCTGTAGAACGTCGAATTGAAAATAAGAAGACACCTCCGAAGACTCCAACTGAGAAAGAGATTACTTTCAAAAAGGTGGATCCAAATGGGAAAGAAATCCCAGGAGCGGAACTGAAAATCTATAGTGGAGATACAGTCAATCTTGAAGAGGCACCTGTTGCAGACTGGACTACTGTAGCTGACACTTCTAAAGTGATTAAGCTGGCACCAGGGACCTACACTCTAAGAGAGTTCGATGCTCCAGAGGGATATCAAATTGTAGGAGATATTACTTTTACTGTTAATGCTGACGGTTCTATCACTATTAAGAATAAGGGAGCTGATGACACTGTTCTTGCAGCTGGTCCAGTTCTGACTATCACTGATAAGGAAGACACTACTCCAAAAGAGATTACCTTCAGTAAAGTCAATCTTGGAGGAAATGAAATCGCTGGTGCACAGATTAAGATCTACAAGGGCGAAAAAGCTGAAGGTACAGCCGTAGAAAGCTGGACTTCAACTGACCAACCTAAGCAACTGAATCTTGAACCAGGCATCTACACTTTCCATGAGGAAGCAGCCCCAACTGGTTACCTCAAAGTAACGGATATCACTTTCCAAGTTAAACCTAACGGTACTGTTGAAGTGACAAAAGTAGGTGAAAAAGATTCTAAAGGTGAAGACAATCGTGTTGTAGCCCAAAATTCAACTCTGACAGTTACTGATAAAGATGACGATGTAGCTCGTAAAATCACGTTCAGTAAAATTAGTCTTGGTGGAGTTGAAATCGCAGGAGCACAAATCAAGATCTTCAAAGGCGATAAGGCAGAAGGCACAGCTGTAGAAAGCTGGACTTCAGAAGCTGGTAAGTCTAAAGAATTGAGCTTGGCCCCAGGTACTTACACCTTCCATGAGGAAGCAGCCCCAACTGGATACCTCAAAGTAACGGATATCACTTTCCAAGTTAACTATGATGGCACAGTTAAAGTTACCAATGTTGGTACCAAGGATGCTAAAGGCGAGGACAATACAGTCGTAACTGATGGTTCAACAATCAAAGTCACTGATAAAGATGACGATAGCCCACGTAAGATTACCTTTAGCAAGGTTAGCCTTGGTGGAACAGAAATCGCAGGTGCTCAAATCAAGATCTACAAGGGCGA
>CAUQPD010000118.1:0-2730 GCA_963519935.1 uncultured Streptococcus sp. | reverse complement strand
TCTTTATCGTGGCAATCACTGTCAACCGTCGTGAGAAGAAAATTGTGGCCAAGGCTCGTGTTCATACGCGTGGATTTGTTTATCTCAAGAAGAGCCGCGATATTCTCCGTGAAAGCTCAGAATTGATTAACCAAATCGTGGAAGACTATCTCCAAGGTGAAGATTTCGACTGGGCTGATCTCAAAGGGAAGGTTCGTGATGGCTTGGCCAAGTACCTCTTTGACCAAACCAAACGTCGTCCAGCAATCTTGCCAGTCGTGATGGAAGCCAAATAATAAGCAGCATACCTACAGAAAAAGTCGAAATTCGGCTTTTTCTTATAGAATAGTAAAAGGAGACAACCATGGCAGTTATGAATATTGAGTATTACTCAGAAATTTTGGGTATGGAGTGGGGCGTTACGGTACTCTATCCAGATGCTAGTCGGGTGACTGAACCAGATTGCACAGATATTCCTGTTCTTTATCTTTTGCATGGAATGTCAGGAAATCAAAATAGCTGGCTCAAACGTACCAATGTCGAGCGCTTGTTGCGTGGAACCAATCTTATTGTCATCATGCCCAATACTAGCAATGGCTGGTACACAGATACTCAGTACGGCTATAACTACTATACTGCTCTAGCAGAAGAGTTACCTCAGGTAATGAAACGTTTCTTCCCCAATATGACCAGCAAGAGAGAAAAGACCTTCATAGCAGGTCTCTCCATGGGTGGTTACGGTTCCTTCAAACTCGCTCTATCGACGAATCGTTTTTCTCATGCGGCTAGTTTTTCTGGTGCGCTCAGTTTTCAGGAATTTTCTCCTGAAAGTCAGGATCTGGGGTCACTTGCCTACTGGCGAGGAGTTTTTGGAGAGATTAAAGACTGGACAGCTAGTCCTCATTCGCTTGAAAGCATGGCTACAAAATCCGATAAAAAGACTAAACTATGGGCTTGGTGTGGAGAGCAAGACTATCTCTACTCTGCCAATAATCTCGCAGTGAAAAATCTCAAAAAGCTTGGTTTTGAGGTGACCTATAGTCACAGTCCAGGTAAGCACGAGTGGTACTACTGGGAAAAACAATTGGAGCGTTTTTTGGCTGCCTTACCAATTGACTTTGTCTTGGAAGAACGTTTATCTTAGTTTTAGGTTTCTTTCAGCTTTCTTCAGTAAAATAGAGAATCTATCTTGATCAAGGAGAATATGATTTCAAGATAGGTTCTTATTTTTATGAAAGGTGGAGCGTCATGTTCTGGATTATTCGATTATTGTTCCGATTTCTTTTGGGAATTTGGCGTTTCTTCTGGCGTCTGGTTTGGACTGTAGTTATTCTACTGCTCATTGCTTTTGGAGTGGTTTGGTATCTGTCTGGTGATTTTCATTCTGCGGTCAATCAGGTTGAAAAAATGAGTAAGATTGGTCAAGGTGGCTGGAATCAGTGGAAGGAGACGGGAACGCTGGAAGTCTTGTCTCAGACAGACAGTCACCAACATGCAGAAGGCAAGTGGGCTCAAGCCTCAGCTCGCATCTATATTGAGCCTCAAATGGATGAAACCTTCCAAGGTGCCTATGCAGAAGCCATAAAAAACTGGAATCAAACGGGAGCCTTTACCTTTGAGGTGGTTGCGGATCCTAGCCAGGCAGATATTGTGGCAAGTGAGATGAATGATGGATCGACCGCTGTAGCTGGTCAAGCCGAGAGTCAAACCAATTTGTTAACCAAACAATTTATATCTGTAACGGTTCGCCTGAATCACTATTATCTATCCAATCCAAACTATGGTTATTCTTATGAACGGATCGTGCACACGGCGGAGCACGAGCTGGGGCATGCCATCGGTTTGGATCATACCAACGAAACTTCTGTCATGCAGCCAGCAGGTTCTTACTATGGAATTCAGCCTCAGGATGTGACAGCTGTTCAAGAACTCTATACCAGTAGTGACTAGATGAGGTCGATGCAATCCGAAAAGAAATCAAAGCTCCTCCAACAAGTGATTGGTGGGGCTTTTTGTTCGTCCTGTTACGGCCTTTTTGTTATAATGGAACTATGAATAACTTGATCAAATCAAAACTAGAGCTCTTGCCGACCAGCCCTGGTTGTTACATTCACAAGGATAAAAACGGCACCATTATCTATGTAGGAAAGGCTAAAAATCTGCGTAACCGCGTGAGGTCTTATTTCCGTGGAAGTCATGATACTAAGACAGAGGCTCTGGTGTCTGAAATTGTGGATTTTGAATTTATCGTCACCGAGTCCAATATTGAGGCACTTCTCCTAGAAATCAACCTTATCAAGGAAAATCAGCCCAAGTACAATATCATGCTCAAGGATGATAAGTCCTATCCCTTTATCAAAATCACCAATGAGCGCTATCCTCGTTTGATTATCACCCGTCAGGTCAAAAAGGATGGAGGGCTTTATTTTGGTCCTTATCCAGATGTGGGGGCAGCCAATGAAATTAAGCGACTCTTGGATCGGATTTTTCCTTTTCGGAAATGTACCAATCCACCATCTAAGGTTTGTTTTTATTACCATATCGGTCAATGTATGGCCCACACTATCTGTAAGAAGGATGAGGCCTATTTCAAGTTCATGGCTCAGGAGGTTTCTGACTTCTTAAAAGGGCAGGATGACAAAATCATCGATGATCTTAAAGGGAAAATGGCAGTTGTAGCAAAAAGTATGGAGTTTGAACGGGCGGCGGAATACCGTGATTTGATTCAGGCCATTGGAACGCTTCGGACCA
>CAUQPD010000117.1:0-2744 GCA_963519935.1 uncultured Streptococcus sp. | reverse complement strand
ATAACAAAGATGGCATCCGTCCAGCATCTATCACCGTAAAACTTCTTGCAGATGGCAAGGAAACTGGTCAGACAGCTACAGTGTCAGAAACAAGTGGCTGGACTTATGAGTTCACAGGTCTTGATCGTTATCAAGAAGGTAAGGAGATTGCCTACACTGTTGAAGAAGTGAATGTTCCAGATGGTTATACAGCTTCAGTAGAAGGTTACAACATTACAAATACACACACTCCTGAAAAACCAACACCTGGCAAACCAAATGAACCAGGTAAGCCTAAAAAAGGTGGGGAATTACCTAATACAGGAAGCGAGTCTAACCAAGCGGCTCTAGTAGCTGGAATCGCCCTTCTTGGATTGGGAACAGGATTCTTGGCAAGACGCAAAAAAGAAGATTAAGTTTTTTAAACGGTATCTTTCACGAAATGTTGCAAGACAGTTTAAAAGTAGAAACAAGTGTCAATGGAAATTGGCACTTGTTTTTTGTAACTGACCCTGGTTCTACTACCGGATACAAGTGGATAGTTGCCACTTACTGAAAAGCTATTGTTTTCGCTACGAAATCCTCTATAATAGGTGACAAATAAAAAAGGAGATGTTGCATATGATTGAAACAAGATTACAAGATAAATTGAAGTCAGGTTTAGAGGTAGAAAATTTTCAAAAAGATGGGGCTATCTATCTGTCTCTTAATCCAGATTATCTATCTGGAGATAATGCTAAATACATGACCATGTATAACCGTATGGCTCGCTGGTACGATATGAGTGAGAAATGGATAGGACCACTTCTCCACGGCAAGGCAATTGATAAGTTGAGAAGGGATCTGATGGAGGAAATAGAATGGGAAGATAATTTATCAGTTCTTTATGTCTCTATCGGGACTGGTCAAGACCTCCGTTATATCCCTGAGACAATTGACCTGAAAAGTTTAGACTTTGTAGGGGTAGATATTTCTATCAGTATGCTAGAAAAATGCCAGAAATCTTGCGCTAAAAAGACTAATTTGCAACTTTTCCATGCTTGCGCGGAGGATCTACCCTTTGCGGATAATAGTTTTGACATTGTCTACCATATTGGCGGAATCAATTTTTTCAATGATAAGGCCAAGGCTATGCAGGAAATGCTACGAGTGGCGAAGCCAGGGACTAAGATTTTAATTGCAGATGAGACGGCTGACTATGTGGATCAGCAATATAAGAAAAATCATTTTAGTAAGGATTATTTTAAAGATGCTACTGTTGATTTGAGTGAAATTGAGAATGCTGTTCCAAGTGAAGTTAAGGAAAAGGAAATGAAACTTCTTTGGGATGGTAAATTCTACGCCTTAACATTTAGGAAATAAAAAAAGTATCTTGGTAGAGCTTAGAAAGTAAGTATGAAGATAAAAACATTCCCTTAGACAGCTGTCTGAGGGAATGTTTTTTTATGGGAGCATCATCAATTCGACAATCATAGCTATATAGATGATTAAGGTAAGGAGAAAACCGGCTCTCCAGAAGAATTTGATGAATTTAGGGTAATAAAAACTTCGTTTTTTGACAAGGAAAAAGATTACAAGGAGGATTGCTAGGAGAGAAAGTGCGACACCAAGTCGCGGTAGAAAGTTGTGGGTAAAGGCTTTAGCAGTAATCAGATAGTACTCAAATACCAACAGTGGAAAAGCTAGATCCGCGAAATTAAATCCTATTTTCCTAAGTCCGAAAAGCTTGGTGACAATAAAGCAAACCACCAAGGTTAATATCAATAATAAAATAGATGCTATTTTCATTAAAATCATACCCATATTGTATCATAAAAAAACGCTAAAGGAAATGAGAAACAAGGAAATTTGTAGGAAAGTCAGGCTTTTGAGATTGTAGGTGTTTTTTGTTATAATGAAAGTTATGAAATCTTATAATACCTTGAATGATTATTATCGAAAACTTTTTGGAGAAAAGACTTTCAAAGTTCCTATTGATGCGGGATTTGACTGTCCCAATCGGGATGGAACTGTAGCTCACGGTGGTTGTACTTTTTGTACGGTTTCAGGTTCTGGAGATGCCATCGTGGCACCGGATGCCCCTATCCGTGAGCAATTTTATAAGGAAATTGACTTTATGCACCGCAAGTGGCCAGAAGTTAAAAAGTATCTGGTTTATTTTCAAAACTTTACCAACACCCATGAAAAGGTGGAAGTGATTCGGGAGCGATACGAGCAGGCTATCAACGAGCCAGGTGTAGTAGGGATTAATATCGGAACACGACCAGACTGTTTACCCGATGAAACCATCGAATATTTGGCTGAGTTATCGGAACGCATGCATGTGACTGTAGAATTGGGCTTACAGACAACCTTTGAAGCAACCTCTGACCTGATTAACCGTGCCCATTCTTATGAATTGTATGTTGAAACAGTAAAACGCTTGAGGAAATATCCCAAAATTGAGATTGTTTCCCATTTGATCAATGGTTTGCCTGGTGAGACTCATGAGATGATGGTCGAAAATGTCCGTCGCTGTGTTACGGATAATGATATTCAAGGAATTAAACTGCACTTGCTTCACCTCATGACCAATACACGGATGCAGCGAGATTACCACGAAGGACGCTTGCAACTGATGAGTCAGGATGAGTATGTCAAGGTCATTTGTGACCAACTAGAAATCATTCCCAAGCATATCGTCATCCATCGAATTACAGGAGATGCACCGAGAGATATGCTGATTGGCCCTATGTGGAGCCTCAATAAATGGGAAGTGCTAAATG
>CAUQPD010000116.1:0-2763 GCA_963519935.1 uncultured Streptococcus sp. | reverse complement strand
CTGTTTTTCAACTGCTTCTTGAGTCACAGTGTTTTCAATCAAGACAGATTTAACTCTTTCTTCTACTGAAAAGTTTTGTTTTTCATTGGACAAGTTGGCCACAACTAGGAAGCGACGACCCCCGTCCTTACGGATATAAGCAAAGACCTTATCAGAAGTATCGAGTAATTCAAAGTCAGCTCGAATCAGCCAGCTGTTCTCCTTACGAATTTGAACGAGTTTTTGATAAGTATAGAAGATCGAATCTGGGTTTGCTAGTGCTTCTTGAACGTTGATTTCTTGATAGTTTGGATTAACTGCCAACCAAGGCTGACCAGTTGAGAAACCAGCATTTTTGCTTTCATTCCATTGCATCGGGGTACGGGCATTATCACGTCCGATGACACGGATACTGTCCATAATTTCCTCGAGCGGAACACCTTTTTCAAGTGCCTCACGCGCATAGTTGAGGGATTCAATATCTTCTACTTGATCCAGTGTTTCAAAAGGATAGTTGGTCATCCCAATCTCCTCACCTTGGTAGATATAAGGAGTCCCTCTCATGAGATGAAGCAAGATTGCAAAGGCTTTGGCAGATTTTTCGCGGTATTCTTGGTCATTTCCCCAGATAGAGACGATACGAGGAAGGTCATGGTTGTTCCAGAAGAGGGAATTCCAGCCGTCTTCAACACCTAACTCTGTCTGCCATTTGTTGAAGATTTCTTTTAACTTCCCTACATTTAACTCTTTTTGGTAGTGCCACTTAGGTTGCCCTTCCTGATACTGAAGACAGATATGCTCAAACTGGAAGACCATAGACAATTCTTGTCCTTTTGGATCCGAGTAAAGCTTGGCAATTTCTGGCGTTGCCCCCCAAGTTTCTCCCACCGTCAAAAGATCTTTATCCCCAAAGGTCGCCTGATTCATTTCCTTGAGATAGGGATGGAGCATAGGACCATTATTCACTACCTTCTCATCAGGAATCTTACCAATCATATCAATGACATCCATACGGAAACCACCAATACCTTTTTCAATCCAGAAGTTCATCATCTCGTAAATTTTCTGGCGAAGTTTTTCATTCTCCCAGTTGAGATCAGGCTGTTTCTTGCTGAAAAAGTGGAGATAGTATTGACCTGACTTTTCATCGTATTCCCAAGCAGACCCACTAAAAATAGACTCCAAATCATTGGGCTCATCCCGCCAGATATAGTAGTCTCGCTCAGGGCTGTCAGGATTTTCACAGGCCTCGACAAACCAAGCATGTTCATCTGAGGTATGATTGACCACCAAGTCCATGATGATTCGAATACCACGTTTCTTAGCTTCTGTGATGAGTTGGTCCATGTCCTCCATGGTCCCGAAAATAGCAGCAATCGCTTGATAATCAGCAATATCATAGCCATTATCATCCATAGGACTGTCATAAACGGGAGAAAGCCAAATCGCTGTAATTCCTAACTTAGCTAGATAGTCTAACTTACTGGTAATTCCTGGCAAATCACCAATTCCATCTCCATTACTATCCATAAAACTCTTTGGATAGACTTGATAGACTACGGCATTGTGCCACCATTTTTCTTGCATCTGTTTACCTCATTATTTTAATATTCTACAGTCTATGATAGCGCTTTTTAAATCTTAGTGCAAGCGTTTGCCTAATCTTTTTGATTTCTTTTTTAGCTCCGTAGTTTCCTAACTCCCATTTTTTTTATATAATAGAGGTCAGAGGTAAAAAAATGAAAAAACAAGCTTTTAGTTCTGAACAATATTTAAATCTACAGCGCGACCACATTTTGGAGCGCATTAACCAATTTGACGGCAAGCTTTACCTAGAGTTTGGCGGCAAAATGTTAGAAGATTTCCACGCTGCTCGTGTACTGCCTGGTTATGAGCCTGACAACAAGATCAAGCTCTTGCAGGAGTTGAAGGAGCAAGTTGAGGTTGTGATTGCTATTAACGCTAGCAATATCGAGCATTCCAAAGCACGTGGCGACCTAGGCATTTCTTATGACCAAGAAGTTCTTCGTTTGATCGACAAATTCAATGAACTGGGAATCTTTGTCGGTTCTGTTGTCATCACACAATACGCCGGACAACCCGCTGCAGATGCCTTCCGCAACCAGTTAGATAAAAACGGGATTGATTCCTATCTTCATTATCCAATCAAAGGATACCCGACTGATATGGACCACATCATTTCTCCAGAAGGTATGGGGAAAAACGACTACATCAAAACTAGTCGCAACTTGATTGTTGTAACTGCTCCTGGACCTGGTTCTGGAAAATTGGCCACTTGTATGTCCAATATGTACCATGACCAACTTAATGGCATCAAGTCTGGTTACGCTAAGTTTGAAACATTTCCAGTTTGGAATCTTCCCCTTCATCACCCAGTCAACTTGGCCTACGAGGCTGCAACCGCGGACCTTGATGATGTCAATATGATTGACCCTTTCCATCTCCAAACCTACGGAGAAACCACTGTCAACTACAACCGTGATATCGAAATCTTCCCAGTGCTCAAACGTATGTTGGAGCGCATTCTCGGTGAATCTCCATACGCTTCACCAACAGACATGGGTGTCAATATGGTTGGCTTTGCTATTACAGATAATGAGGCTGCTATCGAAGCCTCTAAACAAGAAATCATCCGTCGCTACTATCAGACTGTACTTGATTTCAAAGCTGAAAAAGTCGGAGAAACTGCTGTCAAGAAGATTGAACTGCTCATGAACGACCTCGGTATCACACCTGCAGACCGTAAGGTTGCTGTTGCTGCAC
>CAUQPD010000115.1:0-2763 GCA_963519935.1 uncultured Streptococcus sp. | reverse complement strand
ACGGCGATAACGGAACGACCTGAGAAGTCAACCCGTTTACCCAGCAAGTTTTGACGGAAACGACCTTGTTTACCTTTGAGCATGTGGCTCAAGGACTTAAGCGGACGGCTGCCTGGTCCTGTAATCGGACGGCCACGGCGACCGTTATCAATCAAAGCATCGACCGCTTCTTGAAGCATCCGCTTCTCATTTTGAACGATGATACCAGGTGCATTGAGTTCCAGCAAACGAGCCAAGCGGTTGTTCCGGTTGATAACCCGGCGATAGAGATCATTGAGGTCAGAAGCCGCAAAACGGCCACCATCCAGCTGAACCATCGGGCGCAAATCTGGCGGAATAACCGGCAGGATGTTAAGAACCATCCATTCTGGCTTATTGCCAGACTTGTAGAAGGCATCCAAAACATCCAAGCGACGGACAGCCTTGATCCGTTTTTGACCTGAAGCAGTTTTCAATTCTTCTTTGAGGACAGCAATTTCAGCTTCCAAGTCCACTTGTTTCAAGAGGTCTTGAATAGCTTCTGCTCCCATTTTGGCTACAAATGAGCCAGCACCATACTCGCGTAAACGTTCACGATACTCACGCTCCGTCATGATTGACTTGTGCTCTAGCGGTGTATCCTTAGGATCAATCACCACATAAGCCGCAAAATAAATGACTTCTTCCAGGGCACGTGGGCTCATATCCAAAGTGAGCCCCATGCGGCTTGGAATTCCTTTAAAGTACCAAATATGTGAAACAGGTGCCTTCAATTCAATGTGGCCCATACGCTCACGACGAACCTTGGCGCGGGTGACTTCAACACCACAGCGGTCACAGACGATTCCTTTGTAACGAATCCGTTTGTACTTACCGCAGGCACATTCCCAGTCCTTTGTTGGACCGAAGATTACTTCGTCAAAAAGGCCTTCGCGTTCTGGTTTCAGGGTTCGGTAATTGATTGTTTCAGGTTTCTTCACTTCCCCATAAGACCACGAACGGACCTTATTGGGAGAAGCTAGGGTGATTTGCATACTTTTAAAACGATTTACATCAACCACTATTTCTTCCCTTTCTATTCTAAGTGAACTGCTTATTCTTGTTCAGCAGCTTCTTCTGTTGCTTCCGCTTTTGTTGCTTTCTCAGCTTCTTCAGCTTCAAAGGCTGCTTTAGCCTCTTGGGCTGCTTTTTCGCGGGCTTTTTCAAGGTCATCTACGTGGATGACATCTTCGTCCATTCCTTCATCCAAGTCGCGAAGTTCCACTTCTTGGTCATCTTCGTCAAGGACACGCATGTCAAGACCAAGAGATTGCAATTCTTTGACAAGAACTCGGAAGGATTCTGGAACACCTGGTTTTGGAATTGGTTTTCCTTTTGTAATAGCTTCATAAGCTTTCAAACGTCCGTTGATATCGTCAGACTTGTAAGTCAAGATTTCTTGGAGGACATTTGACGCACCGTAGGCTTCAAGAGCCCAAACCTCCATCTCACCGAAACGTTGTCCACCAAACTGAGCTTTACCTCCAAGTGGTTGTTGGGTAACGGTTGAGTATGGTCCGACTGAACGCGCGTGCAATTTATCATCAACCATGTGGTGGAGTTTGATCATGTACATGACACCAACTGATACACGGTTGTCAAACGGCTCACCTGTACGTCCATCGTATAGGATTGTCTTAGCATCGCTATCCATACCTGCTTCTTTAACAGTGTCCCAAAGGTCTTCAGAACTTGCTCCGTCAAAGACTGGTGTTGCGATGTGGATACCAAGAGTACGAGCTGCCATACCAAGGTGGAGCTCCATAACCTGACCGATATTCATACGTGATGGCACCCCAAGTGGGTTCAACATGATATCGACTGGAGTTCCGTCTGGAAGGTAAGGCATGTCTTCTACAGGAACGATACGAGAGACAACCCCTTTATTTCCGTGACGTCCGGCCATCTTATCTCCGACCTTGATCTTACGTTTTTGAGCGATGTAGACGCGAACCAGCATGTTAACACCTGATTGCAATTCATCTCCATTTGCACGTGTAAAGATTTTAACATCACGAACGACACCATCGGCACCGTGAGGTACACGAAGAGAAGTATCACGCACTTCACGAGATTTATCTCCGAAGATAGCGTGCAAGAGACGTTCTTCAGCTGAAAGGTCTTTCTCACCCTTAGGTGTGACTTTACCTACAAGGATATCACCTTCTTTAACCTCAGCACCGATACGGATAATCCCCATTTCGTCAAGGTCTTTAAGAGCATCTTCACCAACGTTTGGAATTTCACGAGTGATTTCTTCAGGCCCAAGCTTTGTATCGCGCGTTTCTGATTCGTATTCTTCGAGGTGGACAGATGTGTAGACATCGTCTTTGACCAAGCGTTCGCTCATGATAACGGCATCCTCGAAGTTGTAACCTTCCCATGTCATGTAGGCAACGATTGGGTTTTGTCCCAGGGCCATTTCTCCATTTTCCATAGAAGGTCCGTCAGCAATAAAGTCGCCTTTTTCAACGACATCGCCAACTTTTACCAAGGTACGTTGGTTGTAAGCAGTTCCCGAGTTAGAACGGCGGAATTTTTGAATTTGGTAAACGTCGAGAGAACCATCTTCGCGGCGGACTTCAACCTTGTCTGCATCCGCATAGGTAACCTTACCATCATGCTGGGCAATGACCGCTGCACCAGAGTCGTGGGCAGCTTGGTATTCCATACCAGTACCGACATAAGGCGCTTTTGGATCAATCAAAGGCACAGCCTGACGTTGCATGTTGGCACCCATGAGGG
>CAUQPD010000114.1:0-2783 GCA_963519935.1 uncultured Streptococcus sp. | reverse complement strand
GACTGGTCGCAAAACCAATCTTATCAATACCGATTGTCATATTTACCTCTGTTTTTTCATTCATTGTAAAAAATCGTTTCATTCTATTTTATCACAAATAGGAACAAAAGAGAGAAAAAAGACTTGATTCAACAAATCAAGTCTTTGCTTTGATTGTATTAGGAAGAGATTCCTCGTTGTTTTCGGATGTAGTAATAAAGCTTTAGAATCACCGTTCCACTTGCCATTCCAATGGAAATAACGAGGGCTAACATAACCACCAAAGTCGCGCTGGCAATAGCATGGCTGTAATCGCCTGTCACAAAGAAGGCAGTCGTCCGATAGGATAAATAACCTGGCACCAAGGGGGCAAGAATAGCCAAGACAAAGACCACCGCTGGTGTCTTATAGACAATACTTAAAATCTGACTGATGCAAGAGCCAATTACTGCTGCGATAAAGGTCGCGACAATAACATTGGTTGGTTCTTTGAGGACGAGATAGAGGAGCCAAACGCCCATTCCCAAAATACCACCAGGTAGGAGCATGGAGCGTTGAACATTCAGTACGATTAGAAAGGTGATAATGGCGAGTAAACTCGCCACTGCTTGGAGCAAAATACTTGTTAGAGTCATCTTATGTCATCAAAACCAGGGCGACAGAGGTGCCAGCCCCTAAAGCGAGGGTAATGAGCAAAGATTCAAACATCTTGCTCATACCAGAGTTGATATGGTTGGTCATGATATCCCGTACCGCATTTGTCAGAGCAATCCCTGGAACAAAGGGCATGACCGCTCCTGCTATAATCAGGTCTGCCGTCGAAGGAAATCCTGTATAGCGGGCCCAGAACTGGGCGATCAATCCGAAAACAAAGGCACCCGCAAAGGCCGTTACAAAAGGAATGCGGACAAACTTCTCGACGTAGAGAGAGAAGGCAAATCCAAATAAAGTTGCAATAGCTGCACCAAAAGCGTCATAAACATTGCCCCCAAACATAATCGAGAAGAAAGGGGCACTGAGGGTCGCTGCTACAGTCACTTGGAACTTTGTATAAGGAAGTGCTTGATCGCCGATTTCTTTCAGCTTTTTAAAGGCTGTCGAGAGATCAATCTGGCCACCGACAAGCTCCCGTGATACTTGATTGACATCGCAAACTTTTTCAATGTTATAAGAGGATGAGGTCACCCGTTTCATCCGAGAAATATTGGTGTTTTCAATAGAAAAGAAAATAGCTGCGGGCATGGCAAGAACATTGCAATCCAATATTCCCTGCGAATGGGCAATACGGATCATCGTATCCTCGACCCGATGAATCTCTGAGCCACTTTTCAGGAGAATGGTTCCTGCTAGCATAATCACATCAATGACGGCATTCAACTCTCTCGATTCGTCCATTTTCTCCTCCTTTTTCTACTCCCTATATTTTATCACAAAATCTTGTTAAAAAAAATCTTTGTCATGATTTCATGACAAAGATTCGTTTAATCTCGAGAACTTTCGCGGTTTCCTTCATTGTTTGGTTGATTCGTTGGAGGATTATTCCCTTGTTGATTTCCTTGCTGGTTCCCTTGATTTGGTGTTGTTGTAGAACCCTGGTTCCCTCGTTGAGCAGGGTTAGAGGATGAAGTTGACGGTGGTGTTTTCGGTTTGTAAATCGAAATCTTGATACGTGTGCTAGCAAGATCAACCTTTTCACCAGCTTTTGGTGTTTGATCTACAACCGTACCCTCTGCTGTTCCTTCAGAAGCAGTCGATACTTCAATAACCTCAATATTAGCCTCTTTTACTCCGACAATCTGAGTCAGATTATTCTTAGTAAATTCGAGACTTGAGCCGATGTAGCTAGGCATGCTGACACTGGTCACCTTCTTGGCAACTGTTAAGGTAATCGTGGTGGCTTTTGAAAGGTCATAAGTCGAACCCGAAGCGGGGGTTTGTCTGAGGATAGTTCCTGGTTCGCTTTCGCTGGATTCTTCCTCTTCCATCTGAATTAGATTTTCTGGTACCTTTTTCTCCTTGAGTTCAGCTACAACTTCTGTATACTTGCGTCCGACGTAATTGCTCAATTGGAAGGATTGCTTACCAGAAGAAACAATCAAATTGACCTTGGTCCCTTCTTTTCGGCCGCTGCCTGCTTCAGGATCGGTTCGAATAACGCGTCCTTCCGCTACTGTATCACTAGCCTCCGATTTCTCTTCGCCAGCTTCAAACTTGGATTTTTTGAGTGCTTCTTTGGCCTCTGCAACGGTTTGTCCGGCCACGTCAGGAATAGGAATCGTTGCAGGTGTTCTTGACAAAATCCAGATTAAAGAGGCTACAACCAATAGAAGACTAGCTAAAAGAATCATATAGCGAGCTTTAAACTTCCGTTTTTTAGCTGGCTTTGGTGCAGGTGCTGGCTCAGTGACTGGTTGAGTAGCTTTCTTTGGCTGAGGACGCTCTTCCTGCGCAGGCGCTTTAGGAATAGACGTCAGTGTACTTTGTGGAACTTTAGGCAAGGTCTTGGTATCTGCCTTGCTGGCATCATCAAAGACCAATTTTGGTTCATTTCGGCGATTGTATGACAAACTACTCGACAAATCTACATACATTTCCGAAACAGACTGATAGCGATCCGTCAATTTCTTAGCCGTTGCCTTGATGACAACATTTTCTAAAGCCTGAGGGACAGATGGATTTTCAGCAATAACGGACGGAAGTGGCTTCTGGAAATGCTGGAGGGCAATCGTAACCGCGCTATCTCCATCATAAGGGATATGTCCCGTCAGCATCTCATAGAAGATAATCCCCATTGCATAGATATC
>CAUQPD010000113.1:0-2792 GCA_963519935.1 uncultured Streptococcus sp. | reverse complement strand
GCTGGCATGGACAAGGTTAAGTTCAAGAAGCAAGTTGTACCAGGTGACCAATTAGTCATGACGGCTACTTTTGTCAAACGTCGTGGTACGATTGCTGTGGTTGAAGCAAAGGCTGAAGTAGATGGTAAGCTTGCAGCGAGTGGTACTCTTACCTTTGCAATTGGAAACTAAGGAGGTTCTCCATGTTTCGTAAAATTTTGATTGCCAACCGTGGTGAGATTGCGGTTCGCATTATTCGAGCTGCGCGTGAATTAGGCATTGCGACCGTAGCAGTCTATTCAACTGCTGATAAGGAAGCTCTTCACACACTCCTAGCGGATGAAGCTATCTGTATCGGACCTGGTAAGGCGACAGAATCTTATCTCAATATCAATGCAATTTTGTCTGCTGCAGTCTTGACAGAAGCAGAAGCCATCCACCCAGGTTTTGGTTTTCTTAGCGAAAACTCCAAGTTTGCCACGATGTGTGATGAAGTGGGGATTAAGTTTATCGGCCCTTCTGGCGCTGTAATGGATACCATGGGAGATAAGATTAATGCGCGTGAGCAAATGATCAAGGCTGGGGTTCCAGTTATCCCAGGATCTGATGGTGAAGTTCACACGGCTGAAGAGGCCCTTGCAGTTGCAGAAAAAATTGGCTATCCAGTCATGCTTAAGGCATCGGCAGGTGGTGGTGGAAAGGGAATTCGTAAGGTTGAAAAGGCAGAAGACTTGGTCGCAGCCTTTGAGACAGCATCCAGTGAAGCTAAGGCCAATTTTGGAAATGGCGCTATGTATCTTGAGCGTGTGATTTATCCAGCTCGTCATATCGAAGTTCAGATTCTTGCAGACCAAGAGGGTCATGTTGTCCATCTTGGTGAACGGGATTGTTCACTCCAACGGAATAACCAAAAGGTCTTAGAAGAAAGCCCATCCATTGCGATTGGCAAAACCCTTCGTCATGAAATTGGTGCTGCAGCCGTTCGTGCAGCAGAGTCTGTAGGCTATGAAAATGCAGGGACGATTGAATTTCTACTCGATGAAGCGAGTGGCAATTTCTACTTCATGGAAATGAATACTCGTGTGCAAGTTGAACACCCAGTCACAGAGTTTGTTTCAGGTGTGGATATCGTGAAGGAACAGATTCGCATTGCTGCCGGGCAACCTTTACCTTTCAAACAAGAAGATATTGTCCTACGAGGTCACGCTATCGAGTGCCGGATCAATGCGGAAAATCCAGCATTTAACTTTGCTCCAAGCCCAGGTAAAATTACCAATCTCTACCTTCCAAGTGGAGGAGTTGGATTGCGTGTGGACTCTGCAGTCTATCCAGGTTATACCATTCCTCCTTACTATGATAGTATGATTGCCAAAATCATTGTTCATGGGGAGAATCGTTTTGATGCCTTGATGAAGATGCAACGGGCACTTTATGAACTTGATATTGAAGGAGTGCAAACCAATGCAGACTTCCAGTTGGATCTGATTTCAGACCGCCGAGTTATCGCTGGTGACTACGATACTTCTTTCTTGATGGAAACTTTCTTGCCAAAATACCAAGAAAAAGAATAGACTTTCAAACAGTATGAGAACTAAAAGGGGGAGTTATGGCTCTATTTAGTAAAAAGGATAAGTATATTCGGATCAATCCTAACCGTTCCGTAAGGCAGAAACCACAAGCCAAGCCTGAGGTTCCGGATGAACTCTTCTCCCAGTGTCCTGGTTGTAAACACACCATTTACCAAAAGGATCTTGGGAGCGAACGAATTTGTCCCCATTGTAGCTATACTTTCCGTATTTCAGCTCAGGAACGCTTGGATTTGACGATTGATTCTGGTAGCTTTGTGGAGATGTTTACGGGTATTGAAACTCAAGATCCATTAAACTTTCCTGGCTACCAGAAAAAACTAGCTAGTATGCGTGAAAAGACAGGTTTGGATGAAGCAGTATTGACTGGTACAGCTAGCATCAAGGGACAAAAAGTTGCCCTTGGGATCATGGATTCTAACTTTATCATGGCTTCTATGGGAACCGTTGTGGGTGAAAAAATCACGCGCTTGTTTGAATATGCGACAGTTGAAAAGTTGCCAGTTGTACTTTTTACAGCTTCTGGCGGTGCCCGTATGCAAGAAGGGATTATGAGCTTGATGCAGATGGCTAAGATTTCTGCGGCAGTTCAACGTCATTCCAAGGCAGGACTTTTTTACCTGACTATTTTGACGGATCCGACAACAGGCGGAGTGACAGCTTCTTTTGCTATGGAAGGTGACATTATCCTAGCAGAGCCCCAGAGTTTAGTTGGTTTTGCAGGGCGTCGTGTTATCGAAAATACAGTTCGTGAGACCTTGCCGGATGATTTCCAAAAGGCAGAGTTCCTGCTTGAACATGGATTTGTGGATGCAATTGTCAAACGTAGAGAACTACCAGAAACAATTGCTAAATTAGTGAGATTGCATGGAGGAAGTCGCGGATGAATATTGCAAAAATAGTCAGAGAGGCACGCGAGCAAAGTCGCTTGACCGCACTTGATTTTGCCAATGGCATCTTCGATGAATTTATCGAATTGCATGGAGATCGCTCTTTCCGAGACGATGGTGCGGTCATTGGCGGAATTGGCTGGTTAGGTGACCAAGCAGTCACAGTCGTCGGTATCCAAAAGGGGAAGAGTCTTCATGATAACCTCAAACGGAACTTTGGGCAACCCCATCCAGAAGGCTATCGCAAGGCTCTTCGTTTGATGAAACAGGCAGAAAAATTTGGTCGTCCAGTTGTAACCTTCATCAACACTGCTGGAGCTTACCCAGGTGTTGGAGC
>CAUQPD010000112.1:0-2810 GCA_963519935.1 uncultured Streptococcus sp. | reverse complement strand
TCTTAAAAGTAGAAAAAAGTGTATAAAGAGTAAATTACTCACTTTCTTTCAACTTAGCCAATTCCTGTGCAAGGAGTTTAAGGGCAACTTGTGGGTTGGCTTGGCCTTTGGTTGCCTTCATAAGGAATCCTGTGAAGGCCTTGTCTGCGTTACGTTTGCCCGACTTAAAGTCGGCAACGGCAGCTTCGTTATCCGCAAAGACTTGGTGGATGATTGGAATCAGAACATCTGGATCAGAGATTTGCACCAAGCCTGCTTTTTCCACGTATTCACGCGCACCACCACCATTTTTAGCCAGGTGGACAAAGACTTTTTTGGCAATCTTAGAAGAGATCGTGCCGTCTTCGATGATGGCAAGCATTTCTACCAAGTTTTCTGGTGTCAATTCGATTTGTTCCAGTGTTTTACCTTCGGCGTTCAAGAACTGAGCGACTTCACCTTGGAGCCAGTTAGAGACTTGTTTGGCATCGCCACCGAGGGCAACAGCTTTTTCAAAGAAGTCAGAAGTGACTTTGTTTGCAGTCAACTGGCTAGCATCGTAGTCTGACAAGCCAAGATCAGATACGTAGCGCGCACGGCGTTCTTTTGGAAACTCTGGCAATTCTGTACGCATTTCCTCAATCCACTCATCTGAGATTTCAAAGAGTGGGAGGTCTGGTTCTGGGAAGTAGCGGTAGTCTGCAGCACCTTCCTTGACACGCATGAGGATGGTTGCTTTGTTAGCTTCATCGTAACGGCGTGTTTCTTGGCGAATTTGACCACCTGAGCGAAGGATTTCAGCTTGGCGTTGGACTTCGTATTCAAGCCCCTTACGAACGTTTGAGAAGGAGTTGAGGTTTTTCAACTCAGTCTTGGTACCGAATTTCTCTTGACCATAAGGACGAAGGGAGATGTTGGCATCCACACGCATCGAGCCTTCTTCCATCTTAACGTCAGAAATGCCAGCGTACTGGATGACTTCCTTGAGGGCAGTTAGATAAGCATAGGCTTCTTCTGGGGAGCGCATGTCGGCTTCAGATACAATCTCAATCAAAGGTACCCCTTGGCGGTTGAGGTCAACATAGGAGTAGCCATCTGTACCGTGGGTGTTTTTACCAGCATCTTCTTCCAAGTGAGCGCGCTCGATACCGATTTTCTTAGTCGTACCGTCTTCGAGCTCCACTTCAATCCAACCGTTGTAGCCGATTGGCTCATCAAACTGAGAAATTTGGTAGGCTTTGGGATTGTCGGGATAGAAGTAGTTCTTGCGGTCAAAGTGCATCTTTTTATGGATGTCCATGTTGAGGGCAAGAGCAGCCTTGATTCCGGCATCAACAACACCTTTATTGAGAACTGGCAGTACGCCTGGGAAAGACCAGTCAATCACGTTGGTGTTGGTATTTTGGTCGTTTCCGAAGTGGGCAGATGTAGGTGAGAAGATTTTTGAATTGGTGTTGAGCTCTACGTGGACTTCAAGTCCAATGACTGTTTCAAAGTTCATTAGTTATCACCTCCAAAAATCACGGGTTGTTGTTTGTGGTAGTCTGTTGTCGCTTCAAAAGCAGCAGCAACTTGGTAAATGGTTTCTTCTGAGTATTTAGGACCGATCAATTGGAGACCAACAGGTAGACCTTGAGAGAATCCAGCAGGAATCGAAATTCCTGGTAGACCTGCCAAGTTGACTGGGATGGTCAAAAGGTCAGCCAAGTACATGGCAACTGGGTCATGGTTGAGTGAGTCCAAGTCATAAGCAACACTTGGAGCAGTTGGTCCCAAAATCAGGTCATAATCCGCAAAGACGTTTTCGAAATCTTGGATGATGAGGGTACGGACCTGACCAGCTTTCTTATAGTAGGCATCGTAGTAACCTGATGAAAGGCTGAAAGTACCTAGCATGATACGGCGTTTCACTTCTTCACCGAAACCTTGGCTACGGCTATTTACATAGATTTCATCAAGGTTGCTTGCATCTTCTGCACGATAACCGTAACGGATACCGTCAAAGCGTTGCAAGTTTGATGAGGCTTCTGATGAAGCGATGATATAGTAAACGGCAACACCGTATTTAGAATGAGGAAGGCTGACTTCTTCAACGATAGCACCAAGTTTTTCAAAGTGTTTGGCTGCGTTAAGAATTGTTTCCTTAACTTCTGGGTCAATTCCTTCACCAAAGTATTCCTTAGGCAAAGCAATTTTCATGCCCTTGATGTCTAGGCCAATTTTTGAAGTAAAGTCGGCAATACGGACAGGAGCAGAAGTAGAGTCTTTGGCGTCTTCACTAGCAATAGCGTTGAGTAAGAAGGCATTTTCCTTAACGGTTGGTGCAAAAGGTCCAATCTGGTCTAATGAGCTACCGAAGGCAATGAGACCGAATCGAGAAACCGTTCCGTAGGTTGGCTTGAGACCAACGATCCCGTTGAAGGCAGCAGGTTGGCGGATAGAACCACCAGTATCAGAACCAAGAGATAAACGGACTTGACCTGAAGCTACAGCTGCGGCAGAACCGCTTGATGAACCACCAGGAACCTTGCTGTGGTCCCAAGCATTTTTTGTTGCGCCGTAGTAGGAAGTCTCACCAGAACCACCCATGGCAAACTCGTCCATGTTGGTTTTTCCGACAACAATCATACCCTTAGCTTTGGCATTGGCAACGGCTGTCGCATCAAAGATTGGCTCGTAGTTGTAGAGCATTTTTGAGGCAGCAGTTGTGAGGATGCCGTCAGTAGAAATATTATCCTTAACAGCAAGTGGAATTCCTGAAAGGACATTATCCGCGTCAATTCCAGCTTCATCAATGGCTTTAGCTTGAGCAAGGGCTTGTTCTTCAGCGA
>CAUQPD010000111.1:0-2814 GCA_963519935.1 uncultured Streptococcus sp. | reverse complement strand
TTATAAAAATAGACTGGTTTGAAGTAATAAAAAGAACAGCAGGTAGATTAATTTTGTCCTCTGAGAAATATAAAAAGTCCGATAACGATTCTCCAACTGTGCATGTTCGTCATATCCGTGCGCAGACAAAGCTCTCAGATAAAGATGGCGCCACCTAAAGACTGTCATCAGAACCTTACTGTAAATCAGGGGAGACCAAACATGCAATTTTTGACCACGCAATAAGCAAGCTTCCTTGAGGGACTTGATTTCTTGTTGAATGAGGGGAAAGGCATTGAATACCACAATTAAGGCATAGGCCCAAGACCGTGATAACCCCTTTTGAGCCAAGTACAAGAGAAGCTCTTTTAAGGAAATACTGGAAACAAAGACAAGACCGATACAAACCGTCACAAAGGCCCTCGTTCCAAGTATCACTGCCTGCGAAGCATCCCCATGTAACTGTACTGCCCAGTAATTGGCAAAAGATGGTAAAATGGCGAGCACAAGCATCCAAGCCAACAATTTAAATCGACGGTAGTAGAGCATGAAGAGAATGCAAAATGCGACTACTGAAAGATTAAGAGCAATCGAAGGAATGAAAGATGTTTCCAAGGATAAAATTAGAAAGAAGAGACCGATTATCGGTGTCTGGGTTGCTACTTTGACCATACTACTTCACCTCCCCTTGAGTATTGATACTCCGAGATGTGAGAGGTTTGCTGATGGTCACGTCTTTAATATGACGGAGACCCTCACTAGTCATCTCAATCCAATAATCGACCACAGAAATCAAGGGATCTAAACGATGGCTAATGATCAAAAAACTTCTCCCTTGATTTCTGTCCTCCAGAATCCACTGACAAAAATAGGCGCAGGCTCTATTATCTAAACCAGCAAAAGGTTCATCTAGTAAAATCACAGAAGCCTTGCTGGTCAAGATGGTCAAGAGCTGAAGAATCTTTTGTTGGCCACCACTTAATTGATAGGGACTCTTATCAAGCGCCTGCTCCAGATCAAAATATCGTAAAGCTTGTAGAATTCGCTGATTTCTTTCCGAGTCTGAGCTATCTAATTGAAGTTCCTCTCTCAGACTGACTCGGATAAATTGCTTCTCAGCTTCCTGAACGACACCCGTCAGGTCACGATACAGACTCTTTTTCTTTTTTAGGACCGAACCCTTCCAAGTAATGCGCCCTCTATACTTTTGAAATTGAAGAATGGAACGAAAGAGGGTTGATTTCCCAACACCATTATCACCTAGGATACAGGAAATTCCTTGGTAAAACGTGAAATCAGCAATCGAAAAGAGGGGACGATTACCCAGCTCACAAGTCACACGATCCATATGGAATAGTTCTAGGCTAGAGGAAACTTCCTTTGAAGCAACCTGTGTCATCTCAGAGGTAGGGATTTGAAACACTTCCCTCAGTTGCCCGTCTCTTAGCTCCACCATATGGTCAATGTAGGCTCCATAGTCTGATAAATCATGGTCACACAGGATGACTGTCTTCCCATTAGAGGCCAATTCCTTTAGAATCTCTAGGATCTCTATCCTACTTTTGCGGTCAATAGAAGCAAAGGGCTCATCCAAGAGATAGACCCTAGGATTCATGGCAAATAGAACAGCCAGCGCAGCCTTTTGCTTTTCCCCACCTGATAAGTGATGGATGGGACGGTGCAAGATTGCCTCGCAACGACATTGCCGAACCACCTCTGCTATTTTAGCATCAATCTCCTGAATGGGATGCCCAATATTTTCCAAGGTAAAAATCAGCTCCTCAAACAAGTTCTCCATGGTAAATTGATGATTGGGATTTTGAAAGAGAATGCCAACCGTCTGGACACGTTCGACGATAGAAAGCTGACTGACCTGACTCCCATCTATCAGGACTTGACCACTATAGGGAAGAGAACTGACTTGAGCAATAATTTGAAAGAGACTGGATTTTCCTGAACCACTGTTCCCAACTAACAAGGTAAAAGCTTGCTCATGAAAAGTAAAATCAATCGGTTCCGAAAAGATTGGGGACTGAATCCCCCGTAGTTCCAGCCCCATCTACGCCTTTCCTCCAGCAGCAAACTGATGATAGAGTTTGACAATGGCACGAATCAAAATGGTACAGAAGAAAAAGACAGAAATAAAGCGAACCATAAGCAAGGACAGGACAAAAGGAAGAGAAAAGGCATAGTAACCTAATTTAATGTATTCATAGACAAAGCTAAAAAGCGTAATCCCAATACTATTGGCAGTTAGAGAGAGCCAACTTTCATAGCGATTCTTGGTCACAAGAAAGCCAAATTCACTTCCCAGACCTTGAACCAAGCCAGACAACAGAGCGCCTAGACCGAATTGGCTACCATAAAGGACTTCAGCAAGCGCAGCGAGCACTTCTCCAATCGTTGCACTTCCGACTCTTGGAACAAAGATGGCAGCAATGGGCGCAGCCATACACCAGAGACCAAAGAGGATTTCATTGGCAAAGGCCTGCAAACCAAGAGGGGCCAAGATCAGGGTGAGGATATCAAACAGATAGCCTGAACCCACAAAAACGCCACCAAAAAAGATAGACAAGAAAGCAAGTAAGATAACATCTTTTAACTGCCATTTTTTCAACATAAAAAACTCCTTTTTTAAAGAAAAGTGGGGCATTCAAGGAGAGATACCAAAAAGCTTATACTCAATGAAAATCAAAGAGCAAACTAGGAAACTAGCCGCAGGCTGTACTTGAGTACGGCAAGGCGACGTTGACGTGGTTTGAATTTGATTTTCGAAGAGTATTAACGTTCAGCCTATCCTCTTTTAACAAACAAAAAAACTCCAATTACAAACGA
>CAUQPD010000110.1:0-2847 GCA_963519935.1 uncultured Streptococcus sp. | reverse complement strand
CCTTGAACGACTGTCTCAACCTTAGGCATCTTGTAACATTTGACGCCTAGCTTATTACACATCTGCAAGATGCGTTCGTACTCTGAAGGGTCAAGCGAAGGGATTGCTACGATGACACGCTCGATTTGGTGACGTTTAGCCAATTCAGGCAGATTGTCATAGGAGCCCAAAACTGGGATTCCACCTAGTTTTTGTCCCTTTTTCTTTTCATCGTTATCCAAAATACCCACTAGCTCAAGGTCGCTAGTTGGATGTTGGTAGCTGTTCATAAAGAGGGCGCCACCATCACCAGCACCAATCAAGAAGGTACGACGATGCTCTCCATCTCCACTACCTTGCTTGCGCTTAGAATAAATCAACTGCCAAGTGATACGAGGAAGCAAGATGAGGAAGGTACTCAACAAAATGAAGAGTACGATGAAACGGATAGAAAACAATGGAAGAAAGGCATAGCAGATTCCATAAGAAAGAACACTGCTGAGCATCACTCCGAAAAAGATTTTCATGAAATCCGTAATTTTGCTATAACGGCTGATACTAGCATTTAGCCCCCAAAATGCAATCATGATTTGATAAAGGAGGAAGGCTAAAAGAGTGTAGATTACATAATCCACAGGCGCAGGATTTATAAGGCCATAAAACAAGATATAAGATACGATGATGGAAACCACCATACTCAGAATATCGAATATCCCCCAAAACACTTGTTTTTGCTGTTTATTTAAAATTTCAACCAGATCAATCACATAATCTGTTAGTTTTTTATTCATAGGAATTTACTCCCCCTTAAAAGAGTCAGATGATACTGTTGTTATGATAACCTGAATCATTCAGTCTATCGGGGCTTACTTTCTCTTTCTTAAAAGTTTGACGAAGATAAACTGACGTACAAAGCCTGGACAAAGTGCAACAATTGCCTGAATGGCTACACTTTTAGCATAATCCATGTAAGAAATTTGCCCTCGCTCAAGCATCCGTTGACGAGCTTGACGATAGAGTTTAAGGTAACGCAAGCCACCTCGACGCTCAAACATCCCTGCACCGACACGAACCTTACACAAGATTTGATCTAGGTTCCCAGTCTTGGCACCTGCAGCAATCATATTGAGCCAAAGGAGGTCATCCTCCATGTAAAGGCCATCTTCATAGTTGCCCGCCTTGAGGACCATGTCCTTTTTGAACATGACTGTCATATGGTTAAAGGCGCTTCTCATTCTCTGATAAGCCACAATGTCTGCATGCTGGGTTGGAACACGACGATAAGACACAATCTCATCTGGATTGTCAATGAACTCTGCGATATGCCCACCTAAGAGATCAAGATCTTCTTTCTCCATTAGCTGAAGCTGTTTCTCAAAACGATCCGGAACGGCTAAATCATCCGTATCCATGCGGGCAATAATGTCATACTGGCACTGTAAAACACCGTATCGAAGAGCCAAGCCTAAACCTTGGTTTTCTTCTAAGGGGCACCGTTTAACTGGAATGTCTGACTGAGCTTCCACTTCATCTAGCACCTGATAGAGTTCGGGTGTGAGAGGTCCATCCTCTACGAGAACAAGCTCACTCGGTTTTAAGGTCTGGTTTTGAACACTTTTGATAGCATCTCTCAAAAATGTCGGATTTTCCTTTACATAGACCGACATCAAGACGCTGATTTTTTGCTTTTCAGACACAGTTTTTCTCCAATGTATAGATTTCCTTCCACTATTTTATCACAAAATCTCCTAGTTTCCTATTTTTATATCAAATCAAGGAAAATTCTAGTAAAGAAATCCGTCCCTTTTCACTTTATTTTCACTTTCATTGATTGATCTGTCTTGGCTGCCATTACTTGACATTATAAGGAAAAAACCTTAAAATAAGCTGTTATTAAAATCATCCTATCGAGGTTTTTATGAAAAAACAATCACTCTTTTTTGTTCTAGGAATTGTCTTAATCGGGACTGTTTTACGCTCTCCTTTTACTGCTCTTCCAACCATTTTAGGAGATATCGCTCAGGGACTAGGAGTGGAGGTTAGCTCTCTTGGGATTTTAACCAGTCTCCCTCTCTTGATGTTTGCTCTTTTCTCTGCTTTTGCAAGCCGCTTGGCACAAAAAATCGGACTAGAACATCTCTTTACTTACTGTCTCCTCCTCTTAACTATTGGCTCTGTCATTCGGATTCTCAATCTTCCCCTTCTCTATCTAGGAACCCTAATTGTCGGAGCGAGCATTGCGATCTTCAATGTACTCCTCCCAAGTATGATCCAGGCAAATCAGCCTCAAAAGATTAGTTTCCTAACAACTCTCTATGTCACTGCCATGGGAATTTCGACAGCCATCGCTTCTTATCTTTCGGTCCCTATCACCCAAGCTAGTTCTTGGAAGGGCCTCATCCTCGTTCTCAGCTTTCTCTGTCTAGTCACTCTGCTAGTCTGGTTGCCAAATCATCGCCACAACCACCACCTAGAAAGCCAAAAAGAAAAGCAAGTCAAAGAGAATATTCTAAAAAGTAAAGATGTCTGGGCTATCATTATCTTTGGCGGGCTTCAGTCCTTGCTCTTTTATACAAGTATGACCTGGTTGCCAACGATGGCTGTTAGTGCTGGCATTTCTAATAATGATGTGGCTCTCCTCGCTTCTATTTTCTCACTGATCAGCATTCCTTTTTCAATGACTGTTCCAAGTCTGACGACTCGTCTATCAGATGGTCACCGTCGAATCATGCTGGCAATTATCTCTATCGCTGGGATGACAGGAATTGCCATGCTCTTGTATCCAACCAATAATTTCCTCTACTGGTTAGTCGTCCATCTCTTGATTGGAACGGCCTGCAGTGCCCTCTTCCCCTACCTCATGGTTTG
>CAUQPD010000109.1:0-2892 GCA_963519935.1 uncultured Streptococcus sp. | reverse complement strand
AATTACCAACTGAAATATAATTTTAGTAAAGAGGACATCGCTTATATCATTACGACCATGGCAATCTCTTTCATTGAAGTCTGGATTCGTAAAGATAATCCAATCCCCCCTGAAGAGTATAGAGAGACTTTCATTCAATTGTCTAAGACTTCTCTCTGTGACTATATTGTGTCCTAAAAAAGAATCTTGAGTTACACTCAAGATTCTTTTTATTGTTGCCCTTTAAAGGCATCGACCATTACCTGAAATTCTTCATTGGAAAGCGTGATTCCTTTGCCCATTTTGGTATGGTCTGGGCTCCAAGCGCGAATGTCAAACTTTGCAGGGGCACCATTAAAGCTAACGCGATTTAGTTCTTTTGTCCATCCTTTGTCATTTTCAGACAAGGTGAGCAAGTGTTCTTCGATTTCAAATGTAAATTCTGCCATTTTAACTCCTTTATGTGATATGCTTTCTATAGTCTATTCGTAAAAATCTTGTGGTTTTTAGGAAAATTTTATATAATGTGGATATATAAGAAGGGAGGATTCTATGAGACAGACATTCAAACTAGTTCTAGGTAAACTACAGGGTTTTCTCAATGGGAATGATGATCATCCTCAAATCGAGGACAACTCCCTCACTGCTATGATTGAACAAGCCATCCATAAAAAGACGGCTGTTCATGTCATACTTGCTGAGACAAGTTTTACGGGTGATATTGTTAAACACGATGCTAATCGCCAACAAATTATCGTCAAAAATTTTTCAAAAAACGTGACCCGAATCATTCGTATCAGTGATATTAAACGACTTCGTTTTGTTCCCTCAACCGTACAAAAAGCTCAGAAAAATCTATTTAAGAAAGAGTGAGATGTTCTTTGCATCCCACTCTTTTTCTTAACGAATTTGTTCAAAATGAAGATGAACAGCGATATGGTCGCCATAACCACTTCTCTCCAAATCGCGTTGCAAGCGATAAGAGATATAATGTTCTGCGATTGTAATGTAGCCAGCTCCAAGCAAGCGGTGCTCAACCATTGACTGGATCATGCTGATAGTGGCACGTTCTACTTTTGCTTCTTCCAAGTCCAAAACGACTTTTTTAGTAACTTGTGCAAGGTTTTGACGCAAATCATCTGTCAAAACATAAACGGTTTGAGCTGCTTTTAGGACAGCTTGGTAAATTTTATCTGGATCAAATTCAGCAATTTCTCCATTACGTTTGATTACTTGCATAAGGTTCTCCTTTATTCTTTGTTTTCTTTGATTTCAGCCAGCATCTTTTCTTCTTCGGCTGTTAGTTTATAGTTTTCTAGCAGGTCAGGTCTGCGTTCGTAGGTTTTCTTTAGACTCTCATACAGTCGCCACTGGCGAATCTTTTCATGGTGCCCACTCATGAGCACATCTGGCACGACCATACCTCGATAGTCATAAGGGCGAGTATACTGAGGATATTCGAGAAGTCCCGAAGAGAAGCTATCATCCTGGTGACTAGACTCCTTACCAATCACTTCTGGAATCAAGCGCACGGTCGCATCAATCATGGTCATGGCTGCCAACTCTCCTCCAGTCAAAACATAGTCTCCTAGGGAAATTTCATCGGTTACCAAGGTTTTGATGCGCTCGTCATACCCTTCATAGTGACCACAGATAAAGATCAGTTCCTCTTCCTGAGCCAAATCCTCAGCGTAAGCTTGATCGAACTGTTTCCCAGCAGGATCAAGAAGTATGACACGGGGATTTTTCTTTTCAATAGCATCAAAGGCATCGAAAATAGGTTGCGCTCGGAGCAACATCCCCTGACCGCCTCCGTAGGGCTCATCGTCAACATGACGGGCCTTTTCAGCGTATTCTCTGAAATTATGATACTGGATATCCAAGAGCCCTTTTTCTCGAGCCTTCCCAACAATCGAGTGCTCTAGCGGAGAAAACATCTCTGGAAAGAGGGTTAAAATATCAATCTTCATCGTCTAACCCTTCTAAGATTTCCACTTCGACCCGCTTGTTTGGAATATCAACATTGAGAACTACTGGCGGAATGTAGGGTAAAAGCAAATCTCGCTTACCTTTTCGCTTGACCACCCAGACATCATTGGCTCCTGGTTGCAGAATTTCCTTGATGGTTCCAACCAAGTTATCTCCCTCGTAAACATCCAAACCGATAATCTCGTGATAGTAGAATTCACCATCATCTAAATCATTCAAATCTTCCTCAGCGACCTTGAGACTATAACCCTTGTACTTCTCAATCGCATTGATATGATACATGTCTTTGAATTTGATAATGTCAAAGTTCTTATGCTTGCGGTGACTTGCGATGGTCACTGTTTGGACAAACTGATCTTTATCATCAAATAAAGCCAGCTCTGCCCCTTTTTTAAACCGTTCTTCAGCAAAATCCGTCACAGACAAGACTCGCATCTCACCCTGTAGACCCTGCGTATTGACGATTTTTCCAACATTAAAGTAGTTCATCTTGTCTCCTGTATCTATTTCTATCCTTTATTTTATCACGTTCTAGGGATTTTCACAAGTTGAAGAAAAAAGACACTATAGATATTTTCCCTCCAAAAATTCTTCCAAATCTCGTTCATGTTGGTACTTAATGGCAGCCTTCTTATCTTTGTCAAAGATGGTTTTGGTTAGATCAATGTCGTTTATGGTCGCGATTGCGACGGTGTAGTGAATGATATCAGCTAGTTCTTTGGCTAGTTCCTCATTTGAGTCCTGGACAGACTCTTTTCGACCAGAGCGCCCGTTCAAGACCTCGGCTACTTCTCCGACTTCCTCCACTAGCTTGATAAAGAGACCTTCCTCAGTCCGAGATTGCTGGTAATGTTCGAGTAAGTAAGCTTGTAATTGTCTAAACGTTAAATCCTTCATCTTCTCCTCCTCACAAAAAAGCGAGAC
>CAUQPD010000108.1:0-2933 GCA_963519935.1 uncultured Streptococcus sp. | reverse complement strand
CTATCAACACTGTAGTTGATGTGCTCGAGGACAGGCTCTTTGTCATAATAGAAAGACAAGTCCTCTACTGTAATATACCGCATTATTTGATTTCTCCTACTAAAGCAGTTAAAAACCGCTGGATGACTTCTTGTTCATTTGGAGTAAACTGATTTGCTACTTGTTCATAGGCTGAGAGCGTGTGTTCATGATGATGGTGGTGTTCCTCTGCCACCGGTCGAGCTAGCTCTGTCAGTTGATAAAAGATCACACGCGCATCCTTTGGATCTCTGGATGTCTCTAACATGCCCTCTTTGACCAAAGATTTGATAGCCTTGGTCACTGCCGCCTGACTGACATTAAGGCGACGGGCCAACTCCGAGTTGGTTAGGGATTCTTCTGACAAGAGCATGAGGATGTGTTCCTGAGTATTGGTCAAGGCTACGTCACTTGTGCAATGCCCAATCAGAATTTCATGCTGGTTCTCAGATCTCAAGATCACCTCGTTTAAAAAGTTATCGATTTCCTGTGCAAGCTGTCTCATGTGTTACTCCTTCCCTAGCTATCTTTTCGTAAAAAATAGAGATAGTCACCGATTCTTTACTGGTTAATTATATCATAAACCAAAAAAGAGTCAAGGGAAAAAGGCGTAAAAACGTTTCCTTAGACTCTTCTAGATGTAAAATTTAACCTATTTTTGCTTTGGTTTTCGGCTCGATAAGATCCCTGCCAAACCAGCTACCATTCCCATCAAGAGCAAGAAGATGGACTGTTCGCTTCCTGTATTTGGGAGGGCTTTTTCTGAGACAACTGCCTTCTTGCTAAATTGACCTGCCACCTCATAAGTCAATGGCACATTTGTAGTCGCATCGTTAGCAGCCGCATTCGTTTGAGGCGTTTCTACCGGCAGACTAAAGGTTGTAGAATCCACAGAAATCGTCCGTGAGTTCGGATTGATCTTTTCATACTGGGTCAAATCAGCTGTTTTAAGATACTCTTCAAAGGCTGCATCCATAGAAGGACCTTCTTCTCGCGCACCACCTAACATCGTGTAGCCATCACCACCCGCAGCTAGGAAATCATTGGTTGCAAGATAGTAAGTTTTTGCGAGGTCCAGGAGATCATAACGACCAGTCGCACGGTTTTTAACCTGGATAGCCAAGACACGTTTGCCTGATGGGAGGTTGGTATCATAGTAGACCTTCACACCTGAAACTTGCAAGAAGCCACCACTTGGTTCTAGCAATGGTTGTCCGTTCTCATCCAAGACCTTCTTGCCATCCTTATCGACCTGCAAGATAGATCCGAGTGATTTTTCAAACATATCCAAAACTTGTTGCCCCGTCACTTGGATTTGTGAGATAGTATTCCCAAATGGAAGAACGGCAATGACATTTCCTTTAGTGATCGGTTTGCCTTTTGCAATGGTTTCACGCAAACCACCACCATTTGTCACAGCGATGTCTGTCGGATGGCTAAATCCTGTTTGACCATATTGATAGAGGGAGTCCGCTACGACGTTTCCGAGGTTAGTTTCACGAACCCGAACATTTTCACGATCACCGTTGAGTTCTACAGGGCTGTTTGAAACGACTTCAACAGCATTTTCAGCATCGTATTTTTGTTTAATGTCTTTGACTAGTTTTTCAACTGTTGGATTGGCTGGTAATTTTTTAGCATCAGCAGCCGGAATCTGAGTTGGATTACCCAAAAGCTGACGTGATTTGTAGATAACCTTCCCAACATTATGAAGGTAGCTTCCTGTTTGGTTATAGGTAACATTGTCGCCATAAGTTGTGGAAGCTACCGTATGAGAATGCCCATCAATAACTGTCACACGTTTGCCTTTAAGACGAGGATTTTTAGAGAGAGCTTCTGCCAAAGTTGAACCACGCCATTCGACTGGAGTTGTGGTATCTACACCGAGGTGAGCAAGCACAACATAGTGTTTGTAGTCCTTACCTTCTGCACGAGCCTTGGCTTGGACTTCTTCGATAACCTTATTCACCTCGGAGATTGGATCTGTAAAGGTTACCCCTTTGACATTTTTAGGGTGAGTTTTGGTAGCTGTTTCAGGTGTTGTCACGCCGATTACAACAAACTCATCACCTTCCACAGTCTTATCTTTATCAACGATTGTAGAAGCTTCAAAAAGACGAGCTCCATTGACATAAGTATTTGAGCTAAGTAATGGGAATTTCAAGATTTCCTTGTATTTCTTAGCTTCGTCCAAACCAAAGTCAAACTCATGGTTTCCTACTGCCATGGCATCATACTGCATCTTATTGAGAATTTCGGCGCGTGCTTCACCCTTTGTAGAGTTGGAAATCGGTAAGCCTTGGAAAGCGTCTCCCGCATCTACGACGAGAGTCGTTTGATTTGATTTCGCGCGTTCCTGCTCGATGACAGTCGCTAATTTAGCATCTCCAATAACTCCCTTTTCCTCTACGATACGACCGTGGACATCATTGGTGTGCAAGATAACGGTGTCCTTTTCTTCGCTTTTAGGAGATTCAACAGGAGCTGACGGAGCTTCTGCAGGTGCAACTGCTTCTGAAGTTGCCGAAGTTTCCGGTACCGCAGGGCTCTCAACAGGAGCTGGAGTCGCCGACGTAGCAGGAGTCACTACGACAGCTGAACTTTCTGCAGGAGTTGTTGCTTCTTCAGCATAGACTTGTCCAGCTAAGAAGGCTGGAGCTAACAGGGCTGTCGACAAGACAGGTAACAAAGAACGTTTGTTCATTTTAAAATCCCTTTCTTTTCTTTTTCTCTTTTATATTATACGCTATTTCTAAAAATTTTGAAACTTTTGACCTATTTTCATCTTAAATATTCGCCATTTAAACAAAAAAGCTTGGGTTTAAATCCCAAACTTTTAGCTTATTTTATTGGAAATCTTTGATATTCCCATCATAGGTCGCCCAGTCCTTGCTAAAGAAGCGGTCATTCATCTT
>CAUQPD010000107.1:0-2936 GCA_963519935.1 uncultured Streptococcus sp. | reverse complement strand
TTCCTGAGGCAGAAGAGATTGTTGGTTTTTCAATCCATGATCCAGAAGACATGCAACGTGCTGGTCGCCTGATTTTAAAAGAATTTGGCCCTCAGTCTGTAGTTATCAAAGGTGGTCATCTTGAAGGTGGTGCCAAGGATTTCCTCTTTACCAAGGAGGAACAATTTGTCTGGGAAAGTCCACGAATTCAAACCTGTCACACCCATGGTACTGGATGTACTTTTGCTGCAGTGATTACGGCTGAACTAGCCAAGGGGAAGACCCTTTATCAGGCAGTCGATAAGGCCAAGGCCTTTATCACAAAAGCCATCCAAGACGCCCCTCAACTCGGTCATGGTTCTGGCCCAGTCAACCATACAAGTTTTAAAGATTAAGAAAAACTCTCTAGTTCCCACTTTAAGGGAATTAGAGAGTTTTTGATTAGGAAATCATGTCATCCAGCTTTGTTAAAAAGGCATGCGCTTTTGCCTCTATATCTTCTGCCTGCATCAAATCACGAACAACGGCTACTCCAGCTATGCCAGTTGCAGCAAGTTGGTCAATATTCTCTGACGTCAAGCCTCCAATAGCAACTACTGGAATGGCGACCATTTGGCAAATGGTTTTCAAGGTTGAAATCAAGGTGATAGGTGCATTTTCTTTGGTAGTTGTCGGGAAAATAGCTCCTGTCCCCAAGTAATCTGCACCCGATGTTTCTGCTTCAAGAGCTCTTTTTACTGTTTTAGCAGTGACACCGAGGATTTTTTCAGGACCCAATACTTGGCGGGCAACCGAAACTGGTAGTTCATCGTCGCCAATATGCAAACCTGCAGCATCGACTGCAAGACAGATATCCAACCGATCATCGATAATCAAGGGCACCTGATAGGCGTCTGTTATTTCCTTGACTTGTTTTGCCAGCTGATAGTATTGGTTGGTGGTGAGATTTTTTTCTCGTAATTGAATGATGGTAACACCTGAACGGCAGGCCGTCTCAACTTTTTCAAGAAAGCTTTCCAAGGAATCTTGGTAGCGATTGGTTACTAGATACAGTCTAAATGCTTCTCTATTCATAAAAGTCTCCTTTGATGGCTTTTAGCCAGTTTTCATCTCTTTTTAGGAGAGAGAGTTGATTGAGAACTTGGTAACGAAAACCTTCCAATCCCATTCCTTGAACAAGAATTCTCTCAGCAGCGATATTGAGATAAGAAACTGCTAGGCAGGAAGCTTCAAAGGCAGTCTTTCCTTGGCTGAGAAAAACGGTTGTCAAGGCTCCAACCAGGTCTCCTGTCCCTGTTATCCAGTCCAATTCTGCACAGCCATTCCTCAATACAGCAACTTGATTTTCTGAAACGATGAGGTCCTTGGGGCCAGTGACTAAAAATGACATACCAGGATAAAGCTGACACCAGTCTTTCAAGACTTGGAGCAAATCCTCAGTTTCTTGATCTTTAGCACTCGCATCGACCCCAACTCCGTGGTGTTTTAAACCAACAAGACTTCGGATTTCCGACATATTTCCTTTAAGGACCGTGGGATTGTATTCTAAAAGATCTGTGACTAGGTCCTTACGAATGGATGAAGCTGCTACGCCAACCGCATCTACTACCATTGGGAGGCCAGCTTGAGCTGCATAAGTAGCTGCCATGCGGATTGCTTTCTCCTTCTCAGCTGACAAATGCCCCAGATTGATAAAGAGAGCTTGGCTTTGTTTGGTAAAATCAAGAACCTCACGGGGATCATCTGCCATGACAGGTTTAGATCCCAGAGCCAAAATTCCATTGGCCAGCATCTCACAGGAAATCTCATTGGTGATGCAGTGAATTAAGGAGCTGGAGGTTAGAGGAAAGGGATTTGTAAATTCCTGCATCAGTCTATCCTTTCTCCAAAGAAATATCCCTGCACTTTTTTAAAGAATTCCTGCTTGATTAAAAATCGAAAGGCAAGAAAAGCTATGGCTGTACCAATCAAGGTTGCTCCAAAAAATCTAGGAGTGTAGATAAACCAGCTAAGCTTGGCCGCAGATCCTGTAAAGAGAACCATGACAGGATAGGAAACAATGGAACCGATAATCCCTGTTCCCAAGATTTCTCCTAGAGCAGAATAGCGAAATTTCCGACCATACTTATAAAAGAGACCTGCAAGGAGGGCTCCAAAAGTAGCTCCTGTTAGGGCCAAAGGGGGAATACCTTGAGTCGTCATACGGATAAAGGCTGTGACTGTAGCCATGACCAAGGCATAAACAGGTCCCATCAAAATTCCTGCAAGAATGTTGACTACACTGGACATCGGTGCCATCCCTTCAATTCGAAAGATGGGTGTAAGAACTACGTCAAGGGCAATCATCATGGATAAAATGGTTAATTTGTGAACTTGTAGTTGGTGGTTTCTCATTTTCTATTTCTTCTCTGTTTCTAAGGACTGCAAATCACTCGTCCAGGTTTGATGTTGGTAAGCCATCTCCCAAAACTTGGCTTCCATGTGGACACTTCTTTGGAAGGCCTCTAGCATTTTTTGTTTGTCTGTCTCGTCGCTTTCTTGATAGAGTTGATTGACCAGCTCTTCTTCCTCTTTAACCTGCTGTTCTAACTCATCGGTGATATAGGTTTCAATCCACTGTTGATAAAGAGGATTCGGGGATGGTTTGCGATTAAGTTCCTTGCCTAAATCATGGTATAACCAAGGACATGGAAGTAAACTAGCAAAAGCAATGCCCAAATTTGACTCTGCAAATTGCCGATAAATATGCGAAATGTAATGATAGCAAGTCGGAGCAATCGGTTGCTCGTCCATCTCCTGGTCACTGATTCCCAATTCCTTAAAAAATTGTTGGCGAATAAACAACTCACCCTCCACTAGACTCTGGGCATTTTGTTTCAAGAGTCTTTTCATCTCCTCGTTTGAAGTCTTATCAGCCAAGAGGTGATAGGCTTCTGAAAAAGACTTCAGATAGTAGG
>CAUQPD010000106.1:0-3013 GCA_963519935.1 uncultured Streptococcus sp. | reverse complement strand
ACTCAAATATTTCATTCCTTGGTTGTGGAATGGCGCTTTGGATCGGGGAACAAATTGATGGCCCAGAAGGTCTCTTCTACTCTGATAAAGAAAAATTGGAAGCAAAAGGTGCTAAAGTTTACATGAACTCACCAGTTCTTTCAATTGACTACGATAACAAAGTTGTGACTGCAGAAGTTGAAGGTAAAGAACACAAAGAGTCTTATGATAAATTGATCTTTGCAACTGGTTCAACTCCAATCTTGCCTCCAATCGAAGGTGTTGAAATCGTTAAGGGTAACCGCGAATTCAAAGCGACTCTTGAAAATGTACAATTTGTTAAATTGTACCAAAACGCTGAAGAAGTTATTGAAAAACTTGAAGACAAGAGCAAACACCTTGAGCGCATTGCCGTTGTTGGTGGTGGTTACATCGGTGTAGAACTTGCTGAAGCTTTCGAGCGTCTTGGAAAAGAAGTAGTGCTTGTAGATATTGTAGACACTGTCTTGAACGGCTACTATGACAAAGACTTTACTCAAATGATGGCGAAGAACTTGGAAGACCACAACATTCGCTTGGCTCTTGGTCAAACAGTTAAAGCCATCCAAGGTGATGGAAAAGTTGAACGCTTGGTAACAGACAAAGAAACATTTGATGTGGATATGGTGGTTCTTGCTGTTGGCTTCCGTCCAAACACAGCTCTTGCTGACGGTAAGATTGAACTCTTCCGTAACGGTGCTTTCCTTGTAGATAAGAAACAAGAAACATCTATCCCAGGTGTATACGCTGTTGGTGACTGTGCAACTGTTTATGACAATGCTCGTAAAGATACAAGCTACATCGCTCTTGCATCAAACGCTGTACGTACTGGTATCGTTGGTGCTTACAATGCTTGTGGCCATGAATTGGAAGGAATCGGAGTTCAAGGATCAAACGGTATTTCAATCTACGGTCTTCACATGGTTTCAACTGGTTTGACTCTTGAAAAAGCCAAAGCTGCAGGCTATAATGCAACTGAAACTGGATTTAACGATCTTCAAAAACCAGAATTTATCAAACATGACAACCACGAAGTTGCCATCAAGATTGTCTTTGACAAAGACAGCCGCGAAATCCTTGGTGCGCAAATGGTTTCACACGATTCTGCTATCAGCATGGGAATCCACATGTTCTCACTTGCTATCCAAGAGCATGTAACCATTGATAAATTGGCTTTGACAGACCTATTCTTCTTGCCACATTTCAACAAACCATACAATTACATCACAATGGCTGCACTTACAGCTGAAAAATAACAATAGCTGAGCTATCTGGCCTTAAGTTAAGGTCAGATAGTTTTTTAGTTATACTCTTCGAAAATCTCTTCAAACCACGTCAGCTTCGCCTTACCGTACTCAAGTACAGCCTGCGGCTAGCTTCCTAGTTTGCTCTTTGATTTTCATTGAGTATCAATCTGTACCCATACAATTATCCTTTTTCTATCTTGTACTTCATTCTAATCTGGCTTAAAATGAAATGGTAGCTACCAATACAAATGATGAGGATTAAGAAATGACTGAAAATCGTTATGAACTAAATAAAAACTTGGCACAGATGCTCAAAGGTGGGGTTATCATGGACGTTCAGAACCCTGAACAGGCTCGTATCGCAGAGGCTGCTGGTGCGGCAGCTGTTATGGCCTTGGAGCGAATTCCAGCTGATATTCGTGCAGCTGGTGGGGTTTCCCGTATGAGTGATCCAAAGATGATTAAGGAAATCCAAGAAGCGGTCAGCATTCCAGTGATGGCCAAGGTCAGAATCGGGCATTTTGTTGAAGCTCAGATTTTAGAGGCTATTGAGATTGACTATATCGATGAGAGTGAAGTTTTATCTCCAGCTGACGACCGTTTCCATGTGGACAAGAAAGAATTCCAAGTTCCTTTTGTCTGTGGAGCTAAGGACTTGGGTGAAGCCTTGCGTCGTATCGCTGAAGGAGCTTCTATGATTCGTACAAAAGGAGAACCGGGTACAGGAGATATCGTCCAAGCCGTTCGCCATATGCGTATGATGAATCAGGAAATTCGCCGCATTCAAAATCTTCGCGAAGATGAACTTTATGTGGCTGCCAAGGACTTGCAAGTCCCTGTTGAATTGGTCCAATACGTCCATGAACATGGAAAATTGCCAGTTGTAAACTTCGCAGCTGGAGGCGTTGCAACGCCAGCAGATGCTGCGCTGATGATGCAATTGGGGGCAGAGGGCGTCTTTGTAGGTTCAGGTATTTTCAAGTCAGGCGACCCAGTTAAACGAGCAAGTGCTATTGTTAAGGCCGTAACCAACTACAAAAATCCTCAAATTCTGGCTCAAATCTCTGAAGATCTAGGGGAAGCCATGGTTGGTATCAATGAGAATGAAATCAAAATTCTTATGGCAGAGCGAGGAAAATAGATGAAAATTGGAATATTGGCCTTGCAAGGTGCCTTTGCAGAACATGCAAAAGTGTTAGATAAATTAGGAGTCACTAGTGTCGAAATCAGAAATTTAGAGGATTTTCAACAATATCAGAGTGACTTGTCTGGTTTGATTTTGCCTGGTGGAGAATCTACAACCATGGGCAAACTCTTGCGTGACCAGAACATGTTGATTCCTCTAAGAGGAGCTATTCTCAATGACTTACCAGTCTTTGGAACTTGTGCGGGCTTAATCTTGCTGGCTAAGAAAATTACTTCTCAGGAAGAAAGTCATCTAGCGACTATGGATATAGTGGTTGAGCGCAATGCTTATGGGCGCCAACTAGGAAGCTTCTATACAGAGGCAGAATGTAAGGGAGTTGGTCAGATTCCCATGACTTTTATCCGTGGACCGATTATCAGCAGTGTTGGAGAGGGTGTAGAAGTTTTAGCAACAGTTGATGATCAAATCGTTGCAGCCCAAGAAAAAAATATGCTGGTAACCTCTTTTCATCCTGAGTTAACAGATGATGCTCGCTTGCACCAGTATTTTATCAATATGTGTAAAGAAAAAAGTTGAGAAAAGATTCTCAACTTTTTTACAT
>CAUQPD010000105.1:0-3032 GCA_963519935.1 uncultured Streptococcus sp. | reverse complement strand
AAGGCGATTAAGTCTTTTTTATCACGATTCATCACATTGAGCAAGTACTCTAGAGCAAAGGCCTTGTTTACACCCTTGGGAGTACACTCGAGGATGTTGAGGGGCCCGCCCCAGGTATTGATAGCTAGTTGGTGCTGATAAAAATGATTCATCTCGTCCGCTAAAGCGTATTTGTCTTCAGCCCTTGTTTGCAAGAGGATGCAGTTGGGATCTTTGGTTACTCGTTCGGGCTTGAATTGATTTTCCGGCCGGAAGTTCTCTACGCCAAATAGTTTAGGGTCTGCAATTTCCTCATTCGGAGTCGTGATATAGAATTTTTTTCGATATTCTCCTGCAATAAAATCAGCCTGGATGTCCTCCGTGCGCTTGACCATGTCTAGGAGGTATTTTTTGTCCAAGGTCAGGCACTTTTCATGCGCCCAAGCCTGTCCTGGTAGATGGGTAAGGGAACCATTAAAGTTAATCATGGGAGTATGCAATTCTAGCTCACGGTAGAAATCTTTTGCCATACGATACGGACGTCCCGTAGTGATGATGACATGGTGTCCTTTTTCTGAAATTTTTTTGATCGTCTTTTTGGTGAAATCGGAGAGCTTGCTTTCACTATTCAGCAGGGTTCCATCCAAATCGACTGCGATAATTTTTTTAGTCATATAAACCTTCCTAGTCGTTTCCAGATAAGATGTCTTCTATTATATCAAAAAGAAGGAAGAAAAGCAGACAAGAACAAAAACTACAGTTGCTTTGATTTATTAAATAAATCAAACAAACATATTGAAAAGGTGAATGATAAATGATATAATACTCATATTGTTCGTAAAAAAACAAAAGGAGATTAAAGATGGACAAACTATTTAAACTAAAAGAGCACGGGACAGATGTCCGTACAGAGGTGCTTGCTGGTTTAACAACATTCTTTGCAATGAGTTATATTCTCTTTGTAAACCCTCAAATGCTTTCCCAAACGGGTATGCCTGTTCAAGGTGTGTTCTTGGCAACGATTATCGGTTCTGTAGTCGGTACCTTGATGATGGCTTTCTATGCTAACTTACCATACGCACAAGCACCAGGTATGGGACTAAATGCCTTCTTCACATTTACAGTTGTATTTGGGATGGGCTATACTTGGAAAGAAGCTCTTGGTATGGTCTTCATTTGTGGAATTATTTCACTGATTATTACCTTGACAAATGTTCGTAAAATGATCATCGAATCTATTCCAACAACACTTCGTTCAGCTATTTCCGCTGGTATTGGTGTTTTCCTTGCCTATGTTGGGATTAAGAATGCTGGTCTCTTGAAATTCTCAATCGATCCAGGTACTTATACGGTAGCAGGTGAAGGAGCAGACAAGGCTCAAGCTGCACTTACTGCAAACTCCGCAGCTGTTCCAGGATTGGTAGACTTCAATACTCCAGCAGTATTGGTGGCTCTTGCAGGTTTGGCTATTACCATCTTCTTTGTTGTTAAAGGCATCAAAGGTGGAATTATTCTTTCTATTTTAACAACGACTGTCCTTGCTATTGCTGTTGGTGTTGTCAAATTATCAGGGATTGACTTTGCTAGCAACAATCTTTCAGCAGCGGTTAATGATTTAGGAACTTTGTTTGGTGCTGCTCTGGGTTCAGAAGGTTTAGGATCTTTGATTTCAAACACTTCACGTTTACCAGAAACTTTGATGGCTATTCTTGCCTTCTCACTAACGGATATTTTTGACACAATCGGTACTCTTATCGGTACTGGTGAAAAAGTTGGTATCGTTGCGACAAGTGGGGAAAACCATGAGTCAGTTAAATTGGACAAGGCTCTATACTCTGACTTGGTGGCAACTTCGGTAGGTGCCATTGCAGGTACTTCAAACGTTACGACCTATGTTGAGTCTGCGGCGGGTATCGGTGCTGGTGGACGTACTGGTTTAACAGCCCTAGTGGTTGCGATCTGTTTTGCTCTATCTAGCTTCTTTAGCCCACTTCTAGCGATTGTTCCGACAGCTGCAACAGCACCAATTTTGATCATCGTCGGTATCATGATGCTTTCTAACTTGAAAAATATCCCTTGGGATGATATGGCTGAAGCGGTTCCTGCCTTCTTCACATCTATCTTTATGGGATTCAGCTACTCTATCACACAAGGGATTGCTGTTGGTTTCTTGACATACACCTTGACAAAAGTTGTCAAAGGTCAAGCCAAGGATGTGCACGTGATGATTTGGATTTTGGATGCCTTGTTTATCCTTAACTATATCAGTATGGCGCTATAAATGGTATAATAGGAAAAGGGGAGTCTCCCCTTTTTAATTATAAGGAGGTACATCATGAAAGATAAGACGATTTGGCAAGAGGTTTTAAACAGAGGGAAATGGGTGCTCATCCTTTTGGTAGCTTTTGTTTTATCTCAATTTCCCATAGGACTGGCTTTGTTTTTAGCAAACAAACAGTTTCCGATTTTACAGTCAGGGCTCTTAGTAGGTGCTCTATCCATAGTCGTTTTGATTGTATTCATTATTGGTGCACGAAAAACACAACTTGCTACTTTTAATCTATCCTTTTTTAAGGCAAAAGACTTGGCTCGCTTGGTACTGAGTTATCTGGTGATTTTTGCGACAAATCTCTTGGGTTCACTCCTGCTTCGACTAACAAATGAGGCAACAACCAATAACCAATCAATACTGAATGGTTTGGTTCAGAATAGTTCCTTGATTTCAACTTTCTTCCTACTAGTCTTGATTGCGCCGATTTGTGAAGAAATTTTGTGTCGAGGAATTATTCCTAAAAAGATTTTCCGTGGAAAAGAAAAACTAGGTTTTGTTGTTGGTGCAATCGTCTTTGCCTTGCTCCATATGCCAACCAATTTACCTTCAGTGATTATTTATGGAGGAATGTCAACGGTTTTGACTTGGACAGCCTATAAGACTGAGCGTTTGGAGATGTCCATTTTGCTTCATATGATTCTCAATGGTATTGCATTTTGTTTGTTGGCCTTATTGGTATTGATTAGTAGAAATCTAGGTCTATCATTCTAAACCATTGGCC
>CAUQPD010000104.1:0-3144 GCA_963519935.1 uncultured Streptococcus sp. | reverse complement strand
ACTTTATCGAAGACGAAGTGATTGAAAATCCAGTAGACTACACAACTCGTATCGTCTTGCGTGAGCAGTTGGATGAAGTCTTGGATACTCTTACAGACCGTGAAGAAAACGTCTTGCGCTTGCGTTTCGGACTAGATGATGGAAAAATGCGTACTCTTGAAGATGTTGGTAAAGTCTTTAATGTGACTCGTGAGCGTATCCGTCAGATTGAGGCCAAGGCTTTGAGAAAATTGCGCCAACCAAGTCGCAGCAAACCCCTTCGTGATTTTATTGAAGACTAAGAGTGAGGAATAACATGGCTTATACAGAAGAGCAAATTGAAACGATCAAAACACGCATTTTAAATGCTTTGGAAGAAGTCATCGACCCTGAGTTGGGGATTGATATTGTCAACCTAGGTTTGATTTATGAAATTCGTTTTGATGGTGAAACAGGTCACACTGAAATTGATATGACCTTGACAACTATGGGCTGCCCACTGGCTGACCTTTTGACAGACCAGATACATGATGCGATGACAGATGTGCCTGAGGTAACCAATACCGAAGTTAAATTGGTCTGGTATCCAGCTTGGACGGTTGAAAAAATGAGCCGATACGCGCGTATCGCCCTAGGAATTAAATAAAGACTAAAAAAATGAGAGAGACGATTGGAAAATAGGATAATTTTATCCTTTTTCCAATCGTCTCTTCTTTCTTTTGCTGATTTTCTGGAAATAAAATGGTATAATGAAAGGTATGGAAAACGAAAAATTGCGTATTAATATGCTAAGTTCAAGTGAAAAAGTAGCTGGTCAAGGAGTGTCAGGAGCTTATCGAGAATTGGTTAGTCTCCTTCACCGCGATGCCAAAGACCAGTTGATTGTTACGGAGAATCTTCCTGTAGAGGCAGATGTAACTCATTTTCACACCATTGATTTCCCTTATTATTTATCTACTTTCCAAAAGAAACGCTCTGGGAGAAAAATTGGCTATGTGCATTTTTTGCCTGATACGCTTGAGGGGAGTTTAAAGATTCCATTTTTCCTAAAAGGAATTGTCAAACGCTATGTTTTTTCCTTTTACAACCGAATGGAACACTTGGTGGTGGTCAATCCCATGTTTATCGAGGATTTGGTGGCTGCTGGTATTCCGCGTGAAAAAGTAACTTACATTCCAAACTTTGTAAACAAAGAAAAATGGCATCCATTACCAGCTGAACAGGTTGCACAACTCCGGAAGGAAATGGATCTTGCGGAAGATCAGTTTGTCGTAATCGGTGCGGGTCAGGTTCAGAAACGTAAAGGAATTGATGATTTTATCCGTCTTGCTGAGGAATTGCCAGAAATTACCTTTATCTGGGCAGGTGGTTTTTCATTTGGTGGGATGACAGATGGTTATGAACGCTACAAGAAGATAATGGACAATCCACCCAAAAATCTTATTTTCCCTGGAATTGTGTCACCGGAACGGATGCGGGAACTTTACGCTATGGCGGATCTATTCTTGCTACCAAGTTACAATGAATTATTCCCTATGACTATCTTAGAGGCCGCTAGTTGCGAGGCTCCTATTATGTTAAGAGATTTGGATCTGTATAAGGTTATTCTTGATGGGAATTATCGTGCTACAAGTGATGTTTCCGAGATGAGAGAAGCAATCCTAGAATACAAGAATGACCCTGAAGCCTTAAAGGACTTGAAAGAAAAAGCTCGTGAGATTTCCAAAGAGTACTCTGAGGAGCATTTGTTGGAAATCTGGTTAAAATTTTATCGAGAACAGGCTGCTTTGGGCAAAAAGTGAGGTAATTTATGCGAATTGGTTTATTTACAGACACCTATTTCCCTCAAGTTTCCGGGGTTGCGACTAGTATACGGACCTTGAAAACTGAGCTTGAAAAGCAAGGACATGCAGTTTTTATCTTTACAACGACTGATAAAGACGTGAACCGATACGAGGATTGGCAAATTATTCGCATTCCGAGTGTCCCTTTCTTTGCGTTTAAGGATCGACGATTTGCCTACCGAGGTTTTACAAAGGCGCTTGAAATTGCCAAGCAGTATCAACTCGATATCATTCATACCCAGACAGAATTTTCTCTTGGTTTGTTAGGGATTTGGATTGCGAGAGAATTGAAAATTCCAGTTATTCATACCTACCATACCCAGTATGAAGACTATGTGCATTACATTGCTAAGGGCATGCTAATTCGTCCGAGTATGGTAAAATATTTGGTGCGAGGCTTTCTTCATGATGTAGATGGCGTAATTTGCCCTAGTGAGATTGTTCGTGACCTTTTATCGAAATACAAAGTTAAGGTTGAAAAGCGTGTCATCCCAACTGGAATTGAGCTGGCTAAGTTTGAACGACCTGAGATCAAAGAGGAAAACTTGCAAGAACTTCGTTCGAAGTTAGGTATTCAGGAAGGCGAGAAAATGTTGCTGAGTCTTTCTCGTATCTCCTTTGAGAAGAATATCCAAGCAGTCTTAGCTGCCTTTGCGCAGGTTTTGAAAGAAGAAGACAAGGTGAAGTTGGTTGTTGCTGGGGACGGACCTTATCTGGACAGTCTGAAAGAACAAGCAGGGAAATTAAACATACAAAAACATGTGATTTTTACAGGTATGATTGCTCCAAGTGAGACAGCCTTGTACTATAAAGCAGCTGATTTCTTTATTTCAGCATCTACGAGTGAAACTCAGGGTTTAACCTATCTAGAAAGTCTAGCCAGTGGAACGCCTGTTATCGCTCATGGCAATCCCTATCTTGAAAATCTGATCAATGATAAAATGTTTGGGACCCTCTACTATGGAGAACGAGAGCTTGCGGGCGCTATCCTTGAAGCATTGATCGCTACTCCTGATATGACTGAACAAAAGTTGGCGGATAAGTTGTACGATATTTCGGCTGAGAATTTTGGGAAACGAGTTCATGAGTTTTACCTTGATGCTATTATCTCAAATAACTTTGAACATGAGTTACATGATGGACAGCCTGTCACTCAGCGCTTCTTAAAAACGATTCTCTATCTACCTCAACAGGCTGTTACAAGCCCAGTAAAAGAATCCAAGCGTATTTTAAGAGCGTCTCGAAAACAATTGTCTAGCATCAGAGATTATTGGAGAGACGAATTCAAATAATAGAATAAGAGGAAGAAAAAATGAAAAAA
>CAUQPD010000103.1:0-3147 GCA_963519935.1 uncultured Streptococcus sp. | reverse complement strand
ACTGTACGTGATGCGGAAACAGGAAAAGTCATTACAGACTTGATTGAACATGGTCAAGAGTTTATCGTGGCTCATGGCGGTCGAGGTGGTCGTGGAAATATCCGTTTTGCCACTCCCAAAAATCCTGCACCTGAAATCTCTGAGAATGGAGAACCAGGTCAAGAACGTGAGTTGCAACTGGAATTGAAGATCCTAGCGGATGTTGGCTTGGTCGGTTTCCCATCTGTTGGAAAGTCAACTTTGCTTAGTGTCATCACTTCAGCTAAACCTAAAATCGGTGCTTACCACTTTACGACCATTGTCCCTAATTTGGGTATGGTTCGTACACAGTCAGGTGAATCTTTTGCAGTAGCAGACCTTCCAGGTTTGATTGAAGGGGCCAGTCAAGGGGTTGGTCTTGGAACCCAGTTTCTACGTCATATCGAACGCACTCGAGTTATCCTCCATGTCATCGATATGTCAGCTAGCGAAGGACGTGATCCTTATGAGGATTACCTTGCTATTAATAAGGAATTAGAATCCTATAACCTTCGTCTCATGGAACGTCCACAGATTATCGTAGCCAACAAGATGGATATGCCTGAAAGTCAGGAAAATCTTAAAACTTTCAAGGAAAAGTTGGCAGCAAACTACGACGAGTTTGAGGAACTTCCAGCCATCTTCCCAATTTCTGGATTGACCAAGCAAGGGTTGGCGACTCTTTTGGACGCGACAGCTGAATTGTTAGACAAGACTCCAGAATTCCCGATTTATGATGAATCCGATATGGAAGAAGAGGCTTACTATGGCTTTGACGAGGAAGAAAAGGCCTTTGAGATTAGTCGTGATGATGATGCGACATGGGTACTTTCTGGTGAAAAACTCATGAAACTCTTTAACATGACCAACTTTGACCGTGACGAATCGGTCATGAAGTTTGCCCGTCAGCTTCGTGGTATGGGTGTTGACGAAGCCCTTCGTGCACGTGGAGCCAAAGATGGTGATTTGGTTCGCATCGGTAAATTTGAGTTTGAATTTGTAGACTAGGAGATTGATATGGGAGATAAACCGATATCATTCCGAGATGCAGATGGAAATTTTGTTTCTGCAGCAGATGTGTGGAATGAAAAGAAACTAGAAGAATTATTTAATCGTCTCAATCCAAAACGTGCTCTTCGATTGGCACGTACAAAGAAAGAAGATACACAGTCAAAGAAATAAAAAATTCCCGTGATCTTTTGATCACGGGATTTGTTTTATTCACTAAAGAAAAATGGTGGTGCATATTTTTTAAGACTTTCAAAACAAGCTTGCGCTTTTGTAGCATCTTCACAGATAATCATGCAGACATCGTCTCCACAAAGGGTTGCAACGATATCTGGAAAGGCCAAGGAATCAATTACAGATCCAAATGATTGGGCTAAACCGGGTAAAGTTTTCAAAATAACCTGGTGTTGCACAGGACGCAACATAACAAGAGCATCTTCCATATAATTTTCAAGACGTTTTTCCCACTTGGAGATAGATCCTGTATTTAGCACATAGTAAGAATTATCCTCTTCGCGCACTTTTGAAAGGTTCATGGTTTTGATATCGCGTGATAAGGTAGCCTGAGTAACTTGGATATCATTTTCCGCTAACAAGGCTTGTAATTCAGCTTGAGTATGGATTTTGTTTTTTGAAACGAGGGCGCGGATAAGTTGGTGTCTGTGTTCTGATTTGTTCATAAAGTAAGTACTCCTTTTAAAAGGTACAGTAAGCGTGGACTGAACGAAAACGTCAGTCGGGTGGTAGGCGGTATTGTCACGTATGATGATTTTAAAGTCAGTAGGATAAAGAACTAGATGGAGAGATTCTCCTTCTTTTAACTTGTCACTAGTTGGGTGCAGATAAACTGGGTAGCAATCCGTTTATCTACATTGATGTTCTTTAATGACAGTGAATCATTCAATTTGGGTAGCTTTTTGTCACGGCGTTTTGTGAATTTACTCTAAATGTAATTCACAGAGATTTCCAACATGTGGTGTAGTAGCGTGTATGATAAATGGTTACACATGTTGGTTAGAGGAAGTATCTTTTGTCCAAGTTCTATCTAGGGGCTTCTAAAATGCTTTTAGATGAACTGAATTTGATACAAAGTTTATGTTTGATTCGACTGTTCAAGTGGAAAACTTTGGTTATAGGAAGTTCAATGGTCAAATTCATTGACTTTTCCTTTGAATACTTCCATATTGAAAGTCTGGTAGATTATACCTTTTGACAAGGTAGGATAAGACTAGACTGTGCTAAATCAACAGTCAACTGATAGTCTGTATTATCTCGAATTGTAATCTCAAAGTCTGTTGTATAGAGAACCAAACGGAGAGTATTTCCTTTTTTAAGTTTGTAGATAGTTGGTTGAAGCTCTAGCTTGAAGTCCATCCATTCATTTGGTTGGATTTCTTCAATCGTCAAGAGATTGGCTCGATTTTGAAGATTAAGGTAGCCTTTGGTGATGACACGTTGGGCACTTGGGTTGAATGGTAGTTCACAGAGATTTTCTAACATGTGGTAACGGCCATTATCAATGGTTCTAGCACTTAAAACCGCTGGATAAGGCTGCAGATATTTCTTTTGTCCAAGTTCTAACAGTTGGGCTGATAATAAGCCCTTGTTCGTACTCGATTTGACACGAAGTTTCAGCTCCACTCGCCCATTTAAGTGAATGTCTTGACTTACTGGAAGGTCAATGGTGATCTGATTAGCTTTTCCTTGGTAAAGTTCGGTGTTGAAAGTCTGGTAAGTCTTACCATAACGATCAAAATCTTTTTGATCATACTGGTTTTGAATCACTTTCTCTTCAGTTCCAAGAGAGAAGGTATGCAGTTCATCCTGCTTGCCAAAGTCATCAAGACTCTGCCATGTTTGCGGTTCGGAATTGTCCTGCCAGATAATAGTCGGAAGTTGATAACCTGAGTCAAGTCCTAACAATTTCTTACTTAACAAGGCATTCATGGACTCGCGGAAGTCGATCGACTGCCAGTTATTCATATAGACATGGGCACCATGATGGAAAAAGAGGTGCTTATTGATATGGCTAGGAAGGGCATGAAACATCTGGTAAACATGAAGAGGTTTGACGTTCCAATCCTGGGAACCATGCGTAAAGACGACCTCAGCTTGAACCTT
>CAUQPD010000102.1:0-3179 GCA_963519935.1 uncultured Streptococcus sp. | reverse complement strand
GCTCCACCTTTTCCTGAAGTTGGCTCGCAATTTTTTCTAATAAATGACTCAACTCCACCTTATCCACTGGCTTCACCAGATAATCAACGACACTCAGGTTCATTGCTTTCTTGACATAGTCAAACTCCTGATAGCCAGACAGCAAGATATAATAGGCGTCTGGGAGAATCTCCTTCATCTCCTTGATCATCTCTAGTCCTGTTTTATCCGGCATATTGACATCCGAAATAATCACATCAACCGGATGATGCTTGACATAGCCCAGAGCATCGTCGGCATGATTGGCTGTTGCGACGACTTTCATATCCCATTTTTCAAAGGGAATCAAGCGCTTAAGCCCCTCTGTCACCATGTACTCGTCGTCTACTAATAAAACTTTATACATTTCTACCCTTTCTATTCATCCTGGATAGTGATTCGATAACGAACGCCTTCTTGCTCAGCTGATTCTACACTGATTTGGTAGCGATCCCCAAAATAGAGGACAAAGCGTTCGTGTACATTCACTATTCCGATTGACTGCCGCTCACCGCTGTAGCTTGCTTTGTGCTCAAAACTTCTCTGAGCTAATTTCTCTTGCAAGGCAGCTAATTTTTCAGCAGGCATGCCACGACCATTATCGACTACTAGGATTTCAACAAATCCCTGACCCTTCAAGACCTTGATGCTGATGACATTGTCTGTTCGGCGGTGGTCAATACCGTGGGCAAAGTAATTTTCGACCAATGGTTGGAGCGTAAACTTGGGAATCTTCATATTTTCTAATTCTGGCGCGATCTTAAAGCCATAAGCTACTGACTTTGGATAGCGAACCATACAGAGATAACTGTATTTACGACAAAATTCTAGTTCTTGTTGCAAGGTCGTTTCACGCTCATCAGAGATATTGTTACGCAACAAGCTACTAAATTCATAGATAATATCCGCCAGCTCATCTTGGCTTTCCATCACTGCATACATGCGAAGAAATTCCAATGTATTATACATAAAATGCGGATTAATCTGAGCTTGCAAGGCTCGCATATTAGCATCTTTTTGGCTAAGTTCCAACTGATAAATATCGTGGATATTTTTTTCCAGTCGGTCCAACATATCATTTGTTGTTTCTGAGATAAGGAGCAATTCCTGATCTTTTTCAGAGGTATCGATTCGAAGGCCTTCTTCCCCTTGAGCAATCACCTCGATCGAATCTACTAGATCTACGACCTGCTTTTGGTAATTTGAAAAAGTCTGTCTAAGGGTCACGTACAAAATGATGATAAAGAGGATACTTAGCCCAATAATAACAGCAGAACTCGTCAAAGTTCCTGTAAGAACAAAATTTTTAGGAACAGCAACTCGAACCTGATAACCGTGAGAGGTGACTCCTACAAACCAGTTTTCTCGCTCGGCTGATACCTTCTCCCCAATATGGAACATCTCGGTCTCAAAAGGCGAAGTTACTGTTACAGCCATCGGGATATGACCGCGAGTATTGTCAATAGCGCCATGTAAAACATCTGGGGATAGGGAGATGTATATCACTCCTAAATCCTTGTCAGATACAGGATCGGAAACAGGAATGGCAAAACTATTGGCTGTCGGCTTAAAACCCTCCGCAGGAACTTTCTCCCCACTGCGTTTCTCTCTAGTCGAAACATACACTTCCTTGTAGTCCTGAAGAACAATAGCCACTCCAGTCACAAAATCATTCCGAACATAGAGGTCATCAATATTTTCATACAGGGAAACTGAGATATAAGGCGAAGTTTTACGTTCTAATTGCCAATAGAAATAGTCTGGTGTGCTGAGACTGAAATACTTGTAAATCCCTTCGATGCGGGCCTGATTTTCAACCAAAGACTGAGCAAGTCGGGTTGACTCTCTGTGATAGTATTCCACTTCACTCACTGTCCGAGTGGTCACACGTTCTGCAACCCGTTGGGCCTCTTTCTCACGTGAATCCCAGTCAGCATATGATAGCATAATCGCAAAACTGGCAATGACCACGATCATAACCAAACTATAAATCCGTAAAAGAGAGTGAAGCCAGAACTGCTTCATTCTATTTTGTCGCCAATTTTTCATGGATACTTTCATAAATAGGTTCCAACATATCACTGATAAAGAAATGCCACATCCCAATTCCTACAAAAAAGAGCAAGGCAGGCATATAATAACCAACTCCTACAAGGAGAGCGGACCCGAGTAAAACCTTGGCAATCGCAGGTAAGCTCATAAAAATCCCGATAAGGGATAGTTTCAAGGTATTTTGGTAGGATAAATCAAAGTACACCTGAAGTTTCAAGGAAACAGTATAGGCTAGAAAGACAAGAGCAACTACAAGGACATTGAGAAAGGTCGCCAAGAGGTGGAAAATCGTCTGGTGGGGCAATTGAACTAGAAGATACAAACCATAAACTAGGACAAGATCCACAAACACAAAACTATAGAAAGCCAGATTACTCTTGACAAAATTGCTCTTATACAATTCCCAAGCTTCCTTCAAATGGTATGCTCGATAGGTATACCCATGCTCCGCATACAAACTCATAAGAGTTGCACTAGCTGGGGCCAAACCAAAGATCACTCCTCCTGCTAGTGTTAATAGCCAGAAATAAGCCGTCGCAATCATTCCCAAAAAGATACGATTAAAGACGAATTCTAGAAATTTTCCCATGCTACTCTCCTTAAACTAACGATGTAACTATTATATCATATTTCAAACGTTTTCAAAAATATAGAACTCCCATTTACAATCCTCAAAAAGCGTGATACAATTGGTTTTGTTAATTCGCATCAAGGAGATTCTCATGAAGAAAAATATCTTAACCACCCTCTTGGCCGCCGTCCTCTACTTTCTCTGTGTAGGGATTGGAGTCTTCCTAGGACACCTGGTCGATCAAACAGGCAATATGTTCTACGCACCTGCCTTTTCTGCCCTTGTCGGTGGCAGTGTCTACATGCTTCTTTTGACGAAGGTCCCTCGTTTTGGTGCCATTACCACTCTCGGGCTCTTTATGGCACTTTTCTTCCTAGCTAGCAAGCATGGCGCCGGTGCCTTTCTCCCAGGACTCGCCTGTGGTCTTGCAGCAGATGCCATCGCTCGTCTCGGAAACTACAGAGATCGAATCAAAAACACCCTCTCCTTCCTCGTCTTTGCTTTTAGCACAAGTGGCCCTATCTTCCTCATGTGGATC
>CAUQPD010000101.1:0-3201 GCA_963519935.1 uncultured Streptococcus sp. | reverse complement strand
ATGGAGGAACTCCATCTTGATGAAAGAGCATGGAAACAAGGACTTTTCCAAGTCTGGCTTTTCCTCCTTCGTTTCATCATTCCTATTATCATCATTGTGGTTTTTATCGCCCAATTTATGTAATCAAAAAGGACTTGAGTAGTAAACTCAGGCCCTTTCTTTTTATGGATGGCTAACAATCAATTCCAAACCTTGCCCTTCCAAGGTCCAAGTTTCAACATCACTTGGTAGGATAAAGTGGCTCCCTTTTTGAATCGGATAGTTTTTTCCATCAACAGTGAGGTGACCTTGACCAGCTAAGACACTCAACAAGCTATAGTCAGCTGTCTTTTCAAAGTCAACTTTTCCAGTGATTTCCCACTTGTAAACGGCGAAGAAGTCATTAGACACCAGAAGAGTTGAACGCAAATCATCAGCTTTGATAGTTACAGGACGGCTATTGGCAGGCTCTCCAATGTTTAAAACATCGATAGATTTTTCAAGGTGAAGTTCACGCAAGTTGCCCTTGTCATCCTTACGGTCAAAGTCATAAACACGGTAGGTGGTATCGCTAGACTGCTGGGTTTCAAGAATCAAGATACCTGCTCCAATAGCGTGCATGGTGCCACTTGGTACATAGAAGAAGTCTCCAGCCTTAACAGGCACTTTGGTCAGCAAGGCATCCCAGTTTTTATCTTCGATTTGCTGGTGGAGTTCTTCTTTTGATTTGGCATTATGGCCATAGATAATCTCTGAACCTTCATCCGCAGCGATAATGTACCAACACTCTGTTTTTCCGAGCTCGCCTTCGTGCTCTAGTCCATAGGCATCGTCTGGGTGAACTTGGACACTGAGCCAATCGTTGGCATCAAGTATCTTGGTCAAGAGTGGAAACACAGGTTCTGGACGATTACCAAACAATTCACGGTGCTCTGCATACAAGGTAGCTAAGTCTGTTCCCTCGTAGCGACCATTAGCGACCTTTGAAACCCCATTTGGGTGAGCTGAGATAGCCCAGTATTCTCCGATTTTTTCACTTGGAATGTCATAGCCAAACTCATCACGTAGCTTGGTTCCACCCCAGATTTTTTCTTGCATAACTGATTGTAAAAATAATGGTTCTGACATGTCGATCTCCTGTCTGATTTTTCTCCCCTCATTATAGCAAAAAGCTCCATCTAATTGAACTCTTTTTCACATCTTATAAAGTAGGGAGAAGATTTTATAAAAATAGTGAACAAATATGCTCTACTTAATACTTGCACCATTGCTGGCAATGACATCCTTGTACCAGTAGAATGATTTCTTCTTGCTCCGTTTGAGACTTCCTTGACCTGCATTATCACGATCCACATAGATAAAACCATAGCGCTTGTTCATCTCGCCTGTTCCAGCTGAAACCAGATCTATACAACCCCAAGTCGTATAACCAAGCAATTCAACGCCATCTTGGTAAATAGCATCTCGCATAGCCTTGATGTGGGCTTCTAGATAAGCAATCCGATAGTCATCTGCTACATAGCCATTTTCATCCGGCGTGTCCATAGCACCGAGTCCATTTTCTACGATGAACATAGGCTTTTGATAACGATCCCAGATGGTATTTAGAGTGATACGAAGTCCCAGTGGGTCAATCTGCCAACCCCATTCTGAGGATTCCAGATAGGGATTTTTGATAGAGGCAAAGACATTTCCAGATGTCAGATTCCTCACTTCTGGATCGCCTGAAGCCACTCGGCTCGCATAATAAGAGAAGGAAACAAAGTCAACAGTGTGATTCTTTAACAAGTCTAAATCTTCTGTCGTCATTTCAATCTCGATTCCCTCACGCTCCCACTGCTTCTTGGCATAATTTGGGTATTCCCCACGCGCTTGGACGTCAATGAAGAAGTAACTCTTACGGTCTTCCTCCATAGCTGCCCAGTAGTCTCTCGGATGGGCAGTGTTGGGATAGTATTGTCCTGCTGCCAACATACATCCCACCTTGTTTTCTGGATCAATTTCGTGAGCAATTTTAGTCGCCATAGCCGAGGCTACCAGCTCATGGTGGGCTGCTTGGTATTTGATCTGTTCTTGATTTTCTCCTTCTTCAAAACAAATCCCGGCTCCTAAAAAGGGGGCATGCAGAATCATATTGATTTCGTTGAAGGTGAGCCAGTACTTGACCAAGCCCTTGTAACGGGTAAAGAGGGTGCGACAAAGATTTGCATAAAAGTCCAACATGCGACGATTGCGCCAACCACCGTACTCCCTAATTAAGTACATGGGGCAGTCAAAATGCGTGATGGTCACCAGAGGTTCAATCCCATACTCGTGGCATTCTTTAAACAAATCCTCATAAAAGGCTAGACCAGCTTCATTTGGCTCTGCTTCGTCACCTTGAGGAAAAATCCGAGTCCAAGCAATGGAAAGTCGATAGGTTTTAAATCCCATTTCTGCAAAAAGCGCAATATCTTCCTTGTAATGATGGTACATATCAATGGCTTCCTTTGCTGGGTAAAAATAGCCCTCCTCAAACGAAAACATCTTTTTCTGACCTGTAATAATGGCCTCACGGTCTGGACCAATCGGTACCACATCCACATTAGCAAGACCACGACCGTCCTGATTATAAGCACCCTCACATTGATTAGCCGCCGTTGCACCACCCCAGAGAAATCCTTCTGGAAATTGTAGTATTTCTGTCATCACTTTACCTCGATTGATTTATTACTTCTATTATACTAAAAAGGAGGCAAAAAGTTTTGAACTCTCTGGATAATGATAGCACTAAACTTACTTTTATATATACGAAAAAAAGACTGAAACCAGTCTTCTTTTTAAATCAAAGCTGTGATAGCCGTTACTAGGCCAAAAACGATACCCGGTGCATTAGCAGCCGCAAGGGGAATATCTCTTTCTTTCTTGAAAAGACCGTAGTAAACCCAGAGACTACAGTTGATGGCTGCAACCAAGGGCTGGATAAAGTTCCCTTTTTGACCAGCCAGGTTGTTCATAATTTGTGGGAAGTAAGACACGTACATCATAACAGACATGAAGGTCGCTACCCAACCCAAAACTTTCATTTGTTTTTCAGGCATTTTCAAAACCTCTTTCATTTTTATGAATCATATTTTATAATCTTTTTTCAAAACAATCAAGACTTTGAAGCTTTTGTTATGAAGATGTAAACTATCACAATCTTGTTATAAGAAAGAGGGAACAGAAAAAAGACCGAATTGC
>CAUQPD010000100.1:0-3308 GCA_963519935.1 uncultured Streptococcus sp. | reverse complement strand
CTCATAGAACTTCATCAAAAGATTGACAATGGTTGTCTTCCCAGCCCCAGTCGGTCCAACAATAGCAACCTTCTGACCTGCATGAGCTGTCGCAGAAAAGTCATGGATAATGGTGCGCTCTGGTGTATAGCCAAAGGACACATGATCAAAGACTACTTCCCCTTTCATGTTGCTCAATTGTCTTTCCTTACGAGATTCATCTTGCATCTCTGCTTCAGCTAGAAATTCTAATACACGAGTCATGGCTGCACTCGCTTGTTGCAGGCTCGTAATCCCTTGGGCAATCTGTGACAGAGGTTGGGAGAAGGTCCGTACGTAAACCATAAAGGCTACGATAATCCCTATCGTGATATGCCCTTCTAACGCCAGCGCGGCACCAACGATGATGACTAAGACATAACTAAAGTTCCCAACAAAGAACATGGCTGGCATCATGATACCAGAGATAAACTGAGATTTCCAGATACTGTCATGCAAGTCTTGGTTTAACCCTGCAAATCTCGCTTTGGAGGTGTCCACTGCGTTGTAGCTGGTCACTACATTATGGCCAGAGTACATCTCTTCCACATAACCATTGACGGCTGCTAGATTATTTTGTTGGGCTTTAAAATAACCCTGTGACTTGGCCATGATTACGGAAACCGCCGCAAAACCAACAAGCGTAGAGACCACTGTTACGAGAGCTAAAATCCAGTTCATCCCAAACATGGTCACCAAGACAGCAATCAACAAGAAACTAGCTGAAAGAACTGTCCCTAGACTTTGGTTGAGAGATTGCGCTGCTGTATCCACATCATTGGTCACGCGCGAAAGGGTGTCTCCTTGTGAATGACGGTCAAAATAGCCAAGTGGCAAACGATTGATTTTTTCAGCGATAGCCGTCCGCAAGCGTTTTGAAAAATGTTGGATACTCGTTGAAAATATATAGGCCTGTGTATAATTAAGGATAGCTCCAAACACATATAGGACAACCAAAAATCCAGCAATGTTTGACACAGCTACCAAGTCGATTTCTGTAGCCAAGCCATCTGAAATCAAGTTAGTAATTTCTTTAATCTTAGTTGGACCATAAACGGTAATGATGCTTGAAATGACTGCAGCCACAACTGCTATTAGGAGAGGAAGTTGGAGGCCTGCCATATAAGGTTTGCACTGTTTCCAGACCGAAACTTTTTTATTTTCCATGTTCCAATTCCTCCTTCGATAGTTGTGAGTAGGCAATTTCTTGGTAGACTTCGTTGGTTGCAAGAAGTTCCTTGTGGGTGCCTTGTCCCACGACTTTACCTTGATCCAAAACTAAGATCAGGTCGGCGTCCATAATGGTAGAAATCCGTTGCGCTACGATGAGCTTGGTCATGGATTTTGTTTTCTCGGCTAGCTCTTGGCGAAGGACACGATCTGTCTTGTAGTCCAAGGCTGAGAAGGAATCATCAAAGATGAGAATCTCTGGTTTACGAGCCAAGGCACGCGCAATGGCTAAACGCTGTCTTTGACCCCCTGAGAAGTTGGTCCCACCTTGGGCTACTTCAGAGGACAGACCTGCTTCCTTATCCTCGATAAAGTTCTTAGATTGAGCCAATTCCAAGGATTGCCACATAGCAGCTTCGCTTAGAGGAGTTTCTTTGCTCTTACCAAAGTCCAAGTTCCCCTTGACATCTCCTGAGAAGAGGACTGCTTTTTGAGGGATATAGCCGACCTTATTGCGCAAATCTTCCAAATCGTAATCTTGCACATTAACTCCGTCCACTAGGATTTGTCCATCTGAAACGTCGTAAAAACGTGGCAAGAGGTTGACAAGCGTAGACTTACCTGATCCAGTCGATCCGATGAAGGCTACGGTTTGACCCGCTTCTGCTTTGAAAGTGACATGTTCCACGACTGCTTCTGAGTTTTTAGAGTAGCGGAAGGTTACATCGCGGAATTCCACTTGTCCTTGAACTGAAGGATCCGCTGTCTGTGTATGACTAGGATTTTCAATAGAAGAATGCAGATCCAATACTTGATTGATACGTCCTGCCGAAACCAAGGTACGAGGAAGAACAATAAAGAGTGCTCCCATGAGAAGGAATCCCATCACGACCTGCATAGCATAGGACATGAAGACCACCATATCACTAAAGAGTGGCAGACGTTCTGCCAAACTTGCATCGTTGATAATGTAGGCACCAATCCAGTAAATAGCTAAACTTAGTCCACTGGAAATCGCCATCATAATCGGGTTCATAATGGCCATCAATCGATTGACAAAGAGATTGAGACGTGTTACCTCATCGTTGGCTGCTTCGAATTTCTTATCTTGGTAATCTTCCGCATTGTATGCACGAACAACTCGAATCCCAGTCAAGCTTTCACGAGTGATGCTATTGAGTTTATCTGTCAATTTTTGGATAACAGATTGTTTTGGAAAGGCCAGAGTCATAAGAACAGTGGTCATCAAGACATTGACAATAACAGCCACAACGACCGCCCAGAGCCAGTATTCCGATTTCCCAAGGATTTTTCCAATGGCCCAGATAGCCATAATCGGCCCACGAGTAACCACTTGCAAGCCCATGGTAAAGAGCATCTGTACCTGGGTAATATCATTGGTCGTCCGAGTCAAAAGACTTGGGATTGAAAAGCGCTTGATCTCTGTCTGTGAAAAATCTAAAACGCGATGAAATACGTCTCTACGTAGATGGGTTGTATAGGATGCTGCAACACGAGCAGCAAAGAAACCCACCATAACAGATGAAAAGAAAGCCAATAAAGACAAACCAATCATCTTCGCAGCTGGTGACCAGAGTTCACCCAACTGCGTTCCAGACGTTCCGAGTAACTCTGTAATTTGTGAAATATAGGTCGGTACCTCTAACTCTAGATAGACCGAGAAACAAGTGAACAGAATCGTAAGGATGATCATTCCCCACTCTTTTCCTGTAATACGTTTAGCGAGTTTCTTCATTCTCTCCTCCTATCTTCTCAACATTTTCTTGCAACTGACCGAGAACCTTTTCAAAGATTGCCAAGTCTGACTTTGAAACCCCCTCTAGCAGACTCTGATCGATCCGATCAAAAAAAGCCTTAACTTTTTGCATCTGCGAACGCGATTTCTCCGTCAGGCGAACAAATTTTGCCCGCTTATCGCTCGGGCTGGCCTCTAGCTCAACCAAACCATTTTGCACCATACGCTTGACTAGATTACTCGCCACAGATTTGGTAATATTGAGTTCCTGCTCGATATCCTTAATCAAGACCAATTCCTCTTTTTGTTCACAATGATCTAAAAAACGCAGAACCTGCCCTTGCGGTCCACCCATAAATTCAAT
>CAUQPD010000099.1:0-3322 GCA_963519935.1 uncultured Streptococcus sp. | reverse complement strand
GCCGTATCCATCTGTGATTTTATTTTCCCAATAGCGACTTTTGTCTCCTCCGCACTTTCTCTCACTTTTTCTTTATAGTTGGTTTGCAAAGAATTTTTTTCCTTTAAGATTACTGTCGCCATTGTATAGATTCTATTCCTCTCCATCATGCGATACATCTGACGTAAAGCAAATTCATATTCTTCATCTGTGTAATATTCATTTAATGGTGCGAGCATATGACCTCCTTAAATCTCCGATTGTCTGTTCTAACTCATCTTGCTTTTTACGATAATCTCTATCTAACATCTCTTCATGGTACTGCAATTCATCTTCTCTACGCCTACACGCAAACTGAGAATCCTCCATCAATTGTTGCAAACTCCTATAAAACTGTTCTCCATCTTGGTAACTGTGTTGTCCCTTTTGAAGAAAGACATCCATTTTGCTAGCTTCGTCTTCAATGATTCGGGCAAGGCGGTCTCGACGTTCATAGAGTTCGTTATATTGATTCGTAAAAGTTGCTTTCCGCTTTAGATACTCATCTTCCAAATCATAATGCTCTTTTTCTTTTGCTTTTAACTTTTGGAAGACTAAATCCGACTGTTCCATTTTCTAAATTCTCCTGCCAATTCCTTATCTGTGGCCAGTTTACTCTCAATGACTTGGATAATCTGTTGGTTAAGGGTATCAAACTCTGTGGCTAGTTTTTCAGCCTTTTGATTCATTTGCTCAAAATCTTGCTTAACTGAACCGACAATCGTATCCTGAGTCACACCCGCAGACGCAAAAGTCGATAGAACTTCATCATAACTCAGGTATCGGAAACTACTAAAGTCAAGCTGATTCCATAGTTCTTGTGCTTTTGACACCACCTCTTCTTGAAGGTGCTTGACGTCGTCTGCACCAGCTCGAGCCGCATTAGCCATTCCTTCCCCTAGAGCCATTCCCTGCAAGCTATCCAAGTATATCTCTTCCCTACTTGACAAACCATCTGCCGAGAGGTAGCTTTTAATTTTTTGGTAGCGGTACATACCCGCTGTTGCTTCTGCTAATGCCGTTACTTTGAGATTTGTGACACGTTTTCCATCCAAATCAACTAGCTGGCCATTCTCATCAAATCGCCACTGGGACAAGTTATGATATTCTAACTTGTCACCCCAGTTATCTTTTGCAGGGTAGATGTAGGGAAATATAGCTGTTTGAGTCGTATTTCCCGTAATATTGCCAATAACATCATACTTATGACGGTAATTGCGAAATTGTTCTGGATGTTCTTGCATATACTTGATTTCTTCTTTCGAAATCAAGTTATGAATATCTGGCCCATTATACCCAACATTGGCATAACCTCGCTTTAAAGCGACATACATAGCCAGAGACTCTCCAAGCGAATGCCCCGCAGTTGTAATTTTAGCAGAGGGATAAGTTTTTTCGATTTCTTCCGCAAAACTCAGAGCCGTTTGAAATTGAGATTTTCTAAATGTCTTTGTTTTCAAATCCGACAACACCTGTCTATCACCAAATCCTATTGATTGGATATCTGTTTGGATGTCAAGTCGATCATCTTTATTCGTCCCGGCGTATGCAATCACTACATGGCTATAATCCACATTCCCATTTTTATCCACAGGAGCAACTGCCATCGCCTGCATACCGTTGGAGGTGTTATCTTTTGTACTAAGAACTCGAAAAGTTTGCGAATCCTTTCTTAACTCATCTCCTGCTTGCCATGGAGTTGAATTTTTATTTTTATCAACTTCATATACTTGATCAACTAAATAATTAAAACTTTTATCCGTAATCATATTATCTCACCCAATAAATAACTGTTATATTTGACATAAGTGAATCGCTATTTATTACTTCCGGATTATCTCTTTCTATTAATTTATTCCCATTACTTTGACTAATATGCTGTCCAAAACCTATTTCATCCTCTGTCATCAAGTTTTGAACAGAAAAAGTGACAAATATTTCGTCATTGACAATGGCATTAGAAGTCCAAGTTCCTGTTAATTTATTCTGTTGAAAACTTGTAAACTCAATCTTCTCAACCTTTTCATAATGACTAACTAAGTATAACGCCATCCTATCCTGTTCGATTCTCATTTTCTCTTCCAACGTTTTTTCTTTTTGGTGATTTAAACTAAACATTATAATCCCTCCTATGACACAGATTACTAAAGCGATGATACCCCATTTTTTTCGCTTATTCATTGATATACCTCCTTATACCATTCTATAAAGTAACTTGGTCTTAATTACCTTATAATATAGGACCAATAGCCACTATGGTCTTGTGCATTGAATTCAAGTTTAGCATAGTTCACTTACGATTTCCTTTTCTAATTCTACTGCATCCATTCCACCATATTTTGAAAGAGCTTACAGAAATTTTTCATAGAAAGAAATTGGAACACGGATGAAGCCATGGTTTTAAACTTATCATTAAAATCAGTTTTTTCCTCATCCAGCACCAACTATTTTTCAGGGGGTAACGAAACTAGTCTACCTTATATTCTGACTTTATAGCCTCCAAAAATTTCTTCACATCCTCTACATACCCATGCTTTTCAATTAAACTAGCTAAGAGTTCCAGATTGTGCCCCCGATAGTTGTCATCTCGACGTAGTTCTTCATACATTTCGATAAAAGGAAGACCCTTGGACTTGGCCAATTCTAACTCTGCTTCATAGTCATAAGCAACTTTTTGGAATAGAATATTTATCAATTCTCCATCTTCCACTTCTATCACAGCATACTGGGCACGGTGATTTTTTAACTTTTCCCAATCAAAATAGGGCATGCCAATCGACCCTGGATTGATGATTTGTTGCCCTTGACTTCCATAACGAAGCAACTGCTTGTGGACATGACCATAGATTGCCACGTCCGTTTCCTCATCTAGGAGTTGGTCAAATTTATCTGTATCATTGTCAACCAGTAAGTCACTCCCATAGTTTTTGTCAGGTAAATTATGAGAGAGAGAAAAGCGCAGTCCGTCAACTTCTTTCTTTTCCAGCATAGGCAAGCTTCGTAGCCAGACAATCGTTGCAGGATCCATTCGCTCCATCAAAAACTGGGTCATTCGCAAGAGCTGGACTTCCTGTGGGTCTTCTAAGCCATATTGCCCATCTAAAGCCTCAAGGACACAATCATCCCAATTGCCTCGAACACTTGCTGTGATAGGAAGTTCCTTTAACAGAGCGACCAAGTCATTTGCACCTGGACCAGGGAGGAAAATGTCTCCCATGAGCCAATATTCACTGGCTCCTTGAGTTTTAGCATCTGCAATCACTGCTTCTAGCGCCGTCGCATTGCCATGAATATCTGATAAAAT
>CAUQPD010000098.1:0-3342 GCA_963519935.1 uncultured Streptococcus sp. | reverse complement strand
CTGTATCTTTCAGGAAAATAGGGTATACTATGTGTAAACGATTTCAAAGGAGGCCGGTTATGGCGAAAACATTTTTTATCCCAAATAAAGAAAGCATCCTAGGACAACAGGAGGTCTTGACTGCCAAGTCCATCTTGGCCTTGGTGGAGGGCTTGGAGTCGCATAGTTATGATGCAGTCTATCTCCGTCAGCCCCTCAATCGTCTCGAGTATATCGAGTGTGGGATTGTAGGTCAGTCGCAATTTCTCTTCAAGGTGAACTATGCGGATAGCCGAAAAGGCTATCAAGTGGTGATTCCAGACTTCCTTACCAGAGCGGACTGGGAGATTGTAGAAGCTCTCCTCCAAGCCCTATCAAACAAGTTGGGGCAAGTGGTAGAAGGGCTAGAAGGCTTTGATTTTGAAGCTTATTTCCGAGAAACGGTCAAGCATTATCTATCTGACAAAGCGGCTCGTCTAGTATATTGCCAAGGGCTCTTGGCCCCTATCTATCTCAATAAGGAATACCTCGAGAGCTTTTTGGCTGAGGATGGATTGGCACGTTTTGAAGAACTGGTCAAGAAGGTTCAAGGCTCTGATGCCTACCTTGCCAGTGTAAAATTTTACCCAGACGCCCAAGGCAAGGTACACGGTATCTACCACCTAGCCCAGGGAGTCAAGACGATTTTACCTAAGGAGCCCTTTGTGCCAGCACCCTATACCGAGCAGCTAGCAGGCAAGGAGCTTGTTTGGGAGATTGACCTAGTGACGATTTCTGGTGATGGGTCCAAAGCAGAAGACTACGAATCCATCGCTCGCTTGGATTATACAAGATTCCTAGAGTCGCTACCAACAGCATTTTACCACCAACTAGATGCCAATCAATTAGAAGTACAAGCCATTTTGGGAAAAAATTTTGAGGAATTGGCAGCCGTCAAGTAGACACGGTTCAAAAAAAGAGTAAACATAAAAATCCCTGTCATTAACAAATGGCAGGGATTTTGGTTAAAAGAATGTCAGGATGCGAAGGTAGTCAACTGTCAGCGCGAGCTCTGCAATGAAGAAGGGTAAGAGAATAGCGCCATCAAGTAAGACAGCTAGCAAGAAACGATAAAATGGGTCAAGGCTACTAGCCTTACTTGGCTTGCTAATCACAAAGAGATTGCCAAGGGCAAAGATGGTCATGCTTAGAAGAGTGAGGATGCCAGCGAATCGCAAGCCGCCAAAAAGTGCAAAGAAACTTGCTAGAGCCGTTAAGACAAGCGGGATAGCAAAGAGTCGGCTGTAACGATCGCAAGCTTCTTGGAATGTGAAGTCGCTCTCCTGGTCCAGTACACGTCGGACAGTAAAGCCTCCCAAAATGATAGAAAAGTAAAATAGAGCGCTAGCGACCAAGATAGAAAGTCCAGCAAAGAGATTTAAAGGAGGGAGCTGGTTAGGTAAACTATTGGCAATAGAGGCCATATAGCCGTAGTAGAGGTGCTTGATATGATAGATACTAAAGAAAAGGTTGATTGACGACAGCAAGGTGAGCAGGGCAAAGACACTGTAACGATGCTTTTGGTCCGTATTCTTGCTGGCAGTTGGTTCTTGGATAGCATCCAGCAGCCAAGTCCAAAACAGTGCGATTTCTTCTTTGAATCTGGCTGTTTTACGAGGGTCAATATCTGGGATATAGGGGCTTTCTAAAGCCTTGCTGAGGATACTTTTCTCTTTTGCAGGGGTTTCTTGCTTGTGTTCCTCTTCAGCTTTCCCTTCTCCCTCTTCCTTGGTTTGGGCTTCCTCAATCATTTCGGGAGCTTCCTCCTCATGTATTTCTAACTCTTTAGGTGAGACAGAAGTTTCTTCGCTTACTTGTGGTTCATCTTCCACAGTTTCCGAAGTCTCTGGCTCGTTGGGCTGGATTTCTGATTTTGTCTGAGGTGATTTCTTCTCAAGATCGGCACTTTCAAACCATTCTTGTGTCATGGTGGAACCTCCTTTTTTTATGGTCGTTTCTATCTTTAGCCTAGCAGATGAAAGCGTTTTTGTCAATGGTTTCTAGACGGAGCAGAGTGCTCTTCTTTAGGTAGGTAGATATCCTGGTTGGCTTTTGCAATGAGCAGGTCCTTGACATCTGCTTTGTCTGTCTTGTAGGGGTTGGCAAGTTGATTCTCTTTTTGTCCACGATGTTCTTCTTTGGGTTTATGATAGATACCACCATGCTGAGAAGAAAGATCTAGATTGATACGGTCAGTCTCTTTCTGGGAGAGAATGAGGTTTAGAGTGGAATGGGCCTCTAGCTCAACCTTGCCGTGGACCTTGATATTCTCAGCATAGATGTGTTCCCTTTCCGTCTTGACCTGGCTATCTGTAAATTCGGTATCAAAGATATTGATGATATGAGGTGTCGTTAGTGTACTATTCTTGATAGAGCTTTCTGTTATTCTTAAGAGATAGCCTTTTGTTTTGATTGTCGCATTTTCAAGATTGGCTTGACGAATATTGGTTTGTCCACGATTGGCTGAGACGGTGATAGCTTGCAGTCTTCTTCCTTTAGGGAGGGAGAGAATGACTTCGTCAAAACGGTGAGAATAACTGCTGGCAATACGAAGTAGGCCTTCGATTCCTGAACCTAGAAAGCGATGTTGGGAGGCTTGTTTGTCAGTGACGGTCAGTGTTTTGTCACTCATGCCAGTAGTCAGATCGTGACGACCAGACACCGAAGGATGATAGGTGATATGGATCTTGTCATCTACAGACTCTGTGATGGTTAGGCTGTGCTCTTCAAGGGTCAAATCAAGTTTTTCCACTTCATTTCCAAAGGTCACTTCTTCGATACGATTGTCATAGACGGGGTCTTTTGACATGGCAAGCAAACTTTGAATACCATTGGACTGGGCGCCTACAATGATCATGATAAAACCGAGGATTGTAGAAACCACACCAAAGATGAGAAATCCTTTTGTCAATTTACGCATGTCTGTCACCTCTCTTTCCTTTTTTAAGAATCCATTGCACCAAGCGGACGATCAGGAGCCCAAAGAAACGAGCTACATAGGAGATGCCCAGTAGAACAAGAGAAGAAGCACCGATAGAAAGCAAACCGGCCCCAAAAATCAAGATAAAGGCAGATTTGGCTTCGACTAGGACACTAAAGCTCTCTACGATAAAGAGTCCGCCCAGTAGGATACCTGTCACAGAGACGGTAAAGAAGGCTAGAATGACGGAGGCGGCTGCGATAATAATACCGATGATGGCCATGAGGATGCCGATCCCGACCGGAATTCCGATAGGAGCTACTAGCAGGGCCAGGAGGGCAATGTGTAGCAGTTGACGGTCATTCTTTTGAGCAGGGGCTTCATTGACTTTTTTATCGAGAAGA
>CAUQPD010000097.1:0-3459 GCA_963519935.1 uncultured Streptococcus sp. | reverse complement strand
ACCATCGTTCTTGCCCTTGGTACTCAAGTTTTGGCCAAACGAAACTCTATCGTTCGTAAGTTGCCAGCAGTAGAAACGCTTGGTTCAACTGAAATCATCGCTTCTGATAAGACTGGTACGCTTACCATGAACAAGATGACAGTCGAGAAAGTCTTCTATGACGCAGTCCTACATGACTCAGCTGATGACATTGAACTTGGCTTGGACATGCCACTACTTCGTTCAGTTGTCTTGGCCAACGATACCAAGATTGATGCTGAAGGAAACCTGATCGGGGATCCAACGGAAACAGCCTTCATCCAGTATGCCTTGGACAAGGGCTACGATGTTAAAGGATTTTTAGAGCAATATCCTCGTGTAGCTGAGTTACCATTTGACTCAGATCGTAAACTCATGTCAACGGTTCATCCATTACCAGATGGTAAATTCCTCGTAGCAGTCAAGGGGGCTCCAGATCAACTTTTGAAACGTTGTGTTGCTCGTGATAAGGCTGGAGATGTTGCTCCGATTGATGAGAAAGTTAATGACTTAATTCACACAAACAACTCTGAAATGGCTCACCAAGCCTTGCGTGTTCTTGCGGGTGCTTATAAGATTGTAGACAGCATTCCAGAAAACCTGACTTCTGAAGAGCTTGAAAACAACTTGATCTTTACTGGATTGATTGGAATGATTGACCCTGAACGTGCCGAAGCAGCAGAAGCTGTTCGTGTCGCTAAGGAAGCGGGAATCCGTCCAATCATGATCACTGGTGACCACCAAGATACAGCGGAAGCCATTGCCAAACGTTTGGGAATCATCGATGAAAATGACTCGGAAGACCATGTCTTGACTGGTGCTGAACTCAACGAACTTTCAGATGAAGAATTTGAAAAAGTCGTTGGTCAATACTCTGTCTACGCGCGTGTATCTCCAGAACACAAGGTTCGTATCGTCAAGGCTTGGCAAAAACAAGGTAAGGTTGTTGCTATGACAGGTGACGGTGTTAATGATGCGCCAGCTCTGAAAACAGCCGATATCGGTATCGGTATGGGAATCACTGGTACAGAGGTTTCTAAGGGGGCTTCTGACATGATTCTTGCAGATGATAACTTTGCGACTATCATCGTTGCAGTGGAAGAAGGACGTAAGGTCTTCTCAAACATTCAAAAGACTATTCAGTACTTACTTTCTGCCAATACTGCTGAAGTATTAACTATCTTCCTATCAACCTTGTTTGGTTGGGATGTCTTGCAGCCAGTTCATCTTTTGTGGATCAACTTGGTAACCGATACTTTCCCAGCTATCGCTCTAGGTGTTGAGCCTGCTGAGCCTGGTGTCATGAACCATAAACCACGTGGACGCAAGGCAAGCTTCTTCTCAGGTGGTGTTTTGAGTTCTATCATCTATCAAGGTGTACTCCAAGCAGCTATTGTTATGAGTGTTTATGGACTTGCGATTGCTTACCCAGTTCATGTGGGTGACAATCATGCCATTCATGCGGATGCCCTAACTATGGCCTTTGCAACCCTTGGTTTAATTCAGCTCTTCCATGCTTACAATGTCAAGTCTGTTTACCAATCCATCTTGACAGTTGGACCATTCAAGTCTAAGACCTTCAACTGGTCTATCTTGGTATCCTTCATTCTTCTCATGGCAACAATCGTCGTAGAACCGCTTGAAGGAATCTTCCACGTAACCAAACTAGACTTGTCACAATGGGCCATTGTTCTAGCTGGAAGCTTCTCAATGATACTTATCGTCGAAATCGTTAAGTTTGTTCAACGTAAACTTGGTCTTGATAAGAACGCGATTTAAAAAGAAAGTCATCTTCGGATGGCTTTTTTTGCATTTGAGAGAAAGGACTAGGAGTTGCTCCCTTTTGTGCTATAATAAAGTAAAGTAGCAAGGAGTGAAAGAGAATGGAAAAGAAAATTGTCCGAGATGTCTTATTCTTGTCGCAGGTCTCGAAACCTGCAAGTCAGGAAGACCTTTATCTGGCTAAGGATTTGCAGGATACCCTGCTGGCTAATCGCGAGACCTGTGTCGGTCTGGCAGCCAATATGATTGGTGTGCAGAAGCGTGTCATTATCTTTAATCTTGGCTTGGTTCCCATGGTCATGTTTAACCCCATTCTCCTTTCCTATAAAGGACCTTACGAGACAGAGGAAGGTTGTTTGTCTTTGACTGGGGTGCGACCAACAACTCGCTATGAAACGATTACGGTTTCCTATCGTGATAGTAAGTGGGAGGAACAGACCATTACGTTAACAGGTTTTCCAGCTCAGATCTGCCAACATGAACTGGATCATTTGGAAGGACGGATTATTTAGGAGGAACTCAGATGAAACGCATACTTTTTGAACTTGTTTTTATCGCAACGACTTGGTATATCTTTTTGCCGCCACTTAATCTTACTAGTTGGGAATTCATCTTCTTTCTTTGTGGGCATCTGGTGGTGATGGGAATTTTGTTTAGTTTCCGCAAGGATACCAACCTCCTCAAGACAGTTCACCTACGTCATGGCAAGGCTGCCAAAGATCTCAATCTAGAAGGATTCCTTTTTACCAAACTTAGTAGAGGATTGTTTCTGACTGCAGCTATCATCTTTGTCCTTGCTGGTCTGGTAAGCCTAGTAACCTCTAGCTTTTTCCAAGCAAAAAACTATGCTAATGTGGTCTCTATCACAGAAAAAGATTTTAAAGATTTTCCTAAGAGTGATACCAGTAAGGTTCCAATCCTAGATCGGAGCACTGCAGAAAAGATTGGAGACCGTTATCTGGGCTCTCTGACGGATAAGGTCTCCCAGTACGTAGCAGCAGATACCTATACCCAGCTGACAGTTGATGGCAAACCCTATCGGGTGACCCCTTTGGAGTATGCTGATCCCATCAAATGGTTCAACAATCAATCCAAGGGAATCGGCGAGTATATCAAGGTTAATATGGTGACAGGAAATGCGGAATTGGTGGATTTAAAAACACCGATGAAATATTCGGACTCTGAGTATTTTAACCGTGACGTCAAACGTCATCTTCGAATCAAGTATCCAACCAAGATTTTTAAAACGCCATCCTTTGAGGTGGATGATGAAGGCAATCCCTTCTATGTAGCAACCGTTTATCAAAAGCAGTTTGGTCTAGGAGTTCCTCGTCCTTCATCTGTTATTATCTTAGACGCCACCAATGGAGAAACCAAGGAATACAGCTTGGATGAAGTCCCAGAATGGGTGGATCGTGTCTATCCAGCAGAAGAAACCATCCAGCAAATCAACTACAACGGTAAGTATAAAGACGGCTTCTGGAATGCCTTGATTTCTAAGAAAAACGTTACCCAAACGACAGAAGGCTATAACTATCTTTCTATTGGAAATGACATTTATCTCTATACGGGGGTGACTTCAGCCAATGCTGACGAAAGCAATCTAGGATTTATCCTTGAAAATATGCGCACTGGTGAAATCACCAAGTACAATCTAGC
>CAUQPD010000096.1:0-3507 GCA_963519935.1 uncultured Streptococcus sp. | reverse complement strand
TATCGTCGTTCTGTTCGTCACCACATCGAGGGAATCAAAATTGTGGACGAGGAAGGCAATGACGTCACACCAGAAAAACTACGTCAGGTACAACGTGAAAAAGGTTTGCACGGCCGTAGTATAGATGATCCTAACTCATAAAATGTAAGGGGTTTGTAGATGATTTACATTCCCCTTTTTTTTGCAATAAAAAAGAAGGAGCCAAATGGCTCCTTTTGGTTTCTTAGTTGCTTGCGCCAGATGTAGCGTCAGCGTCACCACCGTGGCCTCCAGCATCCCCTGAATCAGAAGCACCAGAAGTAGCATCGGCGTCTCCATGACCTCCAGCAGCAGGAGCAAATGGTCCGCTACCACCCACCAAACGTTGACCAGTCTCTTTTAGGTACCAGTCAAGCCATGGTTGGAAGTTAAAGACGATTTCATTGATACCAGCGTATGATCCATCAGGATAGTACATTGCTTGGTAGTTGTGGGTGTTGATGACACCTGCAGGAGAACCTGGAACGATCGTACGAACGTATTCTTGGTTTCCGTTGCGAAGTGTTCCGATAACCCACTCTACGTTCTTCATACGTGCTGGTGGAAGAGAACCATGAACAGTCGACATACGGCTACCTGATTGAGGTGGTACACGTTTAGCAAACATGGTGTCTGGATCTTGGTGAGCGTTGTTGTAGTATAGGAATTGGTTGTTGTCGTCAGCGTATGTCAATTCAAATGGCATAGCTTTCAAGAACATATCAATTTGGTTAACTGTCAGGATACCGTGGTCTAATTTGACATAGGTATCACCAGAAACAGCTCCAGTGATTGCAGCAACTTTTTCTACCCATTCTGGATCGTCAGGGTCAACTTCTGTAATGGTTGTAGCAATTGGTTTTCCACAATCCAAGTCTTCTGGTTCGATTGGTTTTGGTTTTTTCAATTTCGAAACGACTCCTACGTATTTAACAAAGTTATCTAAGCAAGTTTCAAGGAATTTAACAGTTCCTTCGTTGGTGATGTTTCCATTGTTATCAAAAGCTTCTTTGGCTTTACCAAGAAGGAATTCATTACCTGGTAATGTGTAGGCATTGACACCTGGAGCGTCAAGGATCTTACGAAGGTGAACTTGGGCACGTGAAGTTCCTTGGTCGTAGTATGATGCACCCACAATCATAACAGGTTTGTTTTCAAATGGATGAACTTCGTATGAAAGCCATTCAAGAACAGATTTGAGAGAAGCTGAGATAGTGTGGTTGTGCTCAGGAGTGGCGATAATGACACCATCAGCACGTGTAATCTTGTTATACAAGAAACGCAATTGGAAGCTTTCGTCCCATTTTTCGTCTTGGTTAAACATTGGAACTTCATCGATTTCAAGTACTTCTAATTCAAATTTGAATTTGAAATTGCGACGGATAAATTCCAAGAGTTTGCGGTTATATGATTGATCGTAGTTTGATCCAACAAGTCCAACAAATTTCATTCTTTCGGTCTCCTATCTTACAAATTTTCCCAGTCAAATTCTTCTGCATCTTTGCGAAGCAATTCTTGTGCATTGCGCAATTTTTCAGTAATTTTCACAAAGATACGGAAGTCATCAAAGATGGCATCCAATTTCTTGATGACGTCAAGGTCAACCAAGTCACCACTTGGGTTAAATGCTTGAAGAGAGTGTGAGAGCAAGAATTCATCTGGAAGAACATTTGCCTTGATTTCAGGAGCATTCAAGATTTGACGAAGTTGTAATTGGGCACGAGATGAACCAAGTGTACCATAGGAAGCACCAGTGATCATGATTGGTTTGTTCAAAAGTGGGTAGATACCGTAAGATAGCCAAGCGAGAGCGCTCATCAAAACTGCAGGGATAGAGTGGTCGTACTCAGGAGTACCGATAATCACACCATCAGCCTCTTCAATTTTAGCTGCAATTTCAAGAATTTCAGCTGGAAGTTGCTTATCTGCTGGTTTGTTGAAAACAGGGATATCCTTGATTTCAACGAGTTCAATTTCAGCTTTATCAGCAAAGTGTTTTTGCATGTATTGGAGCAATTGGCGGTTTGTAGAACGTTTAGAGTTCGTTCCAACAATGGCAATAAGTTTTAGCATGAGATTTCCTTTCTCTTTTTACATAATACAAATTTAAAGGCCTGAAGAACATGTAAGGTTCCCCTCTTTGTCGATGAGGATGGCTTCGATACCATCTAAACTTTCGACTTGCCAGAGGATAGAAGCGCTACGTTCTCCGAAAAGGCGGGTTGTCCAAATCTCACCATCAACGGATTTATCTGAGATAATCGTTAGGCTAGCGAGGTCTGTTTCGACAGGGAAGCCTGTCTCACTATCGAAAATATGGTGATAGTCTTTTCCGTCTATTGTCAGGTGGCGTTCATAGATCCCAGAAGTGACGACGGATTTGTTAGAAACAGGAATGGTTAGAAGATGATTGCCACGAGGATTTCGCGGATCCTGAATACCGATTTGCCAGTCTTTACCTTCTTTGGCTTGATTGTTCCCGATGGTGAGGATATTTCCTCCGAGATTGATCAAGGCAGAGGTGACACCGTGTTCTTTCAAATACTGGGCAACCTTATCTGCACTATAGCCCTTGGCTAAACAACCTAAATCAAGCTTCATTCCCTTTTTCTCTAAAAATACAGTAGAGCCAGAGGGATCTAATTTGATAAAATGGGGGTCAACTAGAGGCAAGACAGCTTCGATTTCGTTTAGCTCGGGGAGTCGAGCATCTGAAAAGCCGATTCGCCAGGTTTGAATCAAGGGGCCAATGCTGATGTTTAGATGGCTAGATGGAGCTAGGCTATGCTCAAGTCCAAGAGCAATCAGTTCAAATAAGTCAGGATGGACCTTAACAGGTGCGATTCCAGCTTGGTAGTTGATTTCCATCAGTTCGGATTCTTGACTGTTGGCGTTAAAGCGGTATTCGAGTTCCTTGAGCAAATCAAAGGCTCCTTGAAGTAGGCAATCAGCCTGTTCACCTACTAATGAAATCGTAATCGTTGTTCCCATTAGCCGTTCAGAACGTGAATGAAGAGGCAAGCTACCAGCTCCTTTCTCTTTATAGGAAATCATTCAATATAAGGTCGTTAAAGAAAAATTAAACCCCTTACATTTTCTTTCCATGTATCTAGCATATCATAAAGTCAGCGTTTTCACAAATGAATTTTGACAAAAAGTCAAGAAATATGCTCAAAACTAATATGAAAGCGATAGAAAAATTGGATTTATCAATGTTAAGTGTATTTTTTTCTGAAAAAAAGAGAATTCTGAGCAAATATCTTGTAAACGCTAACAGTAAATGATATACTAGAAAGGTAAATCAAAAATTAAAGGTAGGAATTTTTCTATGAGTAAAATCGTTGTAGTTGGTGCTAACCACGCTGGTACAGCATGTATCAATACTATGTTGGACAATTTTGGACATGAAAATGAAATCGTTGTATTTGACCAAAACTCAAATATTTCATTCCTTGGTTGTGGAATGGCGCTTTGGATCGGGGAACAAAT
>CAUQPD010000095.1:0-3515 GCA_963519935.1 uncultured Streptococcus sp. | reverse complement strand
CAAGAAGAAGCCTCTCGTTGGGCAGGAGTTGTAAGAAATGACTAAAACAGCCTTTCTATTTGCCGGTCAAGGTGCTCAATATCTTGGGATGGGACGAGACCTCTATGAACACTATCCTATTGTCAAGGAAACCATTGATCAAGCTAGTCAAGTACTGGGTTATGACCTTCGTGACTTGATTGATAAGGAAGAAACAAAGTTAAACCAGACTCGTTATACACAGCCAGCTATTTTGGCGACCTCGGTTTCTATTTACCGACTATTGAAAGAAAAGGGTTATCAGCCGGATATGGTAGCAGGATTGTCTCTTGGTGAATATTCTGCTCTTGTAGCAAGTGGTGCCTTGGACTTTGAGGATGCAGTTGCCTTGGTTGCTAAGCGTGGTGCTTATATGGAAGAGGCTGCACCTGCAGGCTCTGGGAAGATGGTTGCCGTTCTTAATACTCCGGTTGAAGTGATTGAGGAAGCTTGTGAAACAGCCTCTAAAGTTGGAGTAGTGACTCCAGCTAACTACAACACCCCAAGCCAAATCGTTATCGGTGGTGAGGTGGCTGCGGTTGACCGAGCAGTTGAACTCTTGCAGGAAGCAGGAGCAAAACGATTGATTCCTTTAAATGTATCGGGTCCTTTCCATACAGCCCTTCTTGAGCCAGCCAGTCAGCAACTAGCTGGAGCTCTTGAGGGAGTGAGTTTCGCTGACTTTACTTGCCCACTAGTCGGCAATACGGAAGCTACTGTTATGGAAAAAAATCGAATCCAAGAGCTTTTGACGCGTCAGGTCAAAGAACCTGTTCGTTTTTATGAAAGTATTGCTGTGATGCAGGATGCTGGGGTAACCAACTTTATTGAAATTGGTCCTGGAAAGGTCCTGTCAGGCTTTGTCAAAAAAATCGATAAAACAGCTCAGCTAGCTAACGTTGAAGACCAAGCAAGCTTGGATGCTTTGTTAGGAAACTAATGATCCCTTCTCCCACAAAATACAACAGGAAACAGGAGAGATAGAATGCAACTTACAAACAAAAATGTCTTTGTAACAGGTTCAAGTCGTGGTATCGGACTTGCCATTGCTCACAAATTTGCCCAACTAGGCGCTAATGTAGTTTTGAATAGTCGCGGAGTAATCTCAGAAGAATTGCTGGCTGAGTTTTCAAACTACGGCGTCAAAGTAGTACCGATTTCAGGTGATGTTTCAGACTTTGCAGATGCCAAGCGTATGATAGATCAAGCGATTGCAGAACTCGGTTCTGTCGATGTCTTGGTCAACAATGCTGGGATCACTCAAGATACGCTTATGCTCAAGATGACCGAAGAAGACTTCGAAAAAGTGATAAAGATCAACTTGACAGGTGCCTTCAACATGACGCAAGCAGTCTTGAAACAGATGATCAAGGCACGTGAAGGTGCGATTATCAACATGTCTAGTGTGGTCGGTTTGATGGGAAATATCGGACAAGCCAACTATGCAGCTTCTAAAGCAGGTTTGATTGGTTTTACCAAGTCAGTTGCACGTGAAGTTGCCAATCGCAATGTACGCGTAAATGCTCTTGCACCAGGAATGATTGAGTCAGATATGACTGCTGTTTTATCTGATAAGGTTAAGGAAGCGACATTGGCCCAAATCCCAATGAAACATTTCGGTCAAGCAGAACATATCGCAGATGCTACAGTGTTCCTGGCTGGACAGGATTATTTGACGGGACAAGTTCTCGCTGTTGATGGCGGACTTAGCATGTAAAAAAAGAAAGATATAGGTAAGACAGATGAAACTAAATCGAGTTGTAGTAACAGGTTACGGATTGACCTCTCCTATCGGAAATACTCCAGAAGAATTTTGGAACAGTTTGCAAACTGGGAAGATTGGAATTGGAGAAATCACTAAATTTGACCACAGCGAATTTGCTGTGCACAATGCGGCAGAAGTTCAAGATTTCCCATTTGATAAATACTTTGTCAAAAAAGATACCAACCGTTTTGACAACTATTCTTTGTATGCCTTGTATGCGGCTCAAGAAGCGGTGACAAATGCAAATCTTGATGTAGAAGCAATTGATAAAGATCGCTTTGGTGTCATCGTGGCTTCTGGTATTGGGGGAATTAAAGAAATCGAAGATCAGGTTATCCGTCTTCATGAAAAAGGTCCAAAGCGCGTTAAACCAATGACACTTCCAAAAGCCTTGCCAAATATGGCTTCAGGAAATGTTGCCATGCGTTTCGGAGCAAACGGTATCTGTAAATCAATCAATACAGCCTGTGCCTCATCAAATGATGCCATTGGGGATGCCTTCCGTTCTATCAAGTTTGGTTTCCAAGATGTCATGTTAGTTGGTGGATCAGAATCATCTATCACTCCTTTTGCCATCGCTGGCTTCCAAGCGTTGACTGCCCTATCAACTACAGAGGATCCAACTCGTGCTTCTATCCCATTTGACAAAGATCGTAATGGTTTTGTGATGGGAGAAGGTTCAGGTATGTTGGTTCTTGAAAGTCTTGAACATGCTGAAAAACGTGGTGCAACTATCTTGGCTGAAGTAGTTGGTTATGGAAATACCTGTGATGCTTACCATATGACTTCACCTCATCCAGAGGGTCAAGGTGCGATTAAGGCTATGAAGTTGGCTTTGGAAGAAGCAGAAATTTCTCCAGAGCAAGTGGCTTACGTCAATGCCCACGGAACTTCAACTCCTGCTAATGAAAAAGGAGAAAGTGGTGCGATCGTAGCTGTTCTTGGTAAAGAAGTACCTGTATCTTCAACAAAGTCCTTTACAGGACACTTGCTTGGTGCTGCAGGGGCCGTAGAAGCCATCGCTACCATCGAAGCCATGCGTCATAACTATGTACCAATGACAGCTGGAACAAGTGAGTTGTCAGACTATATTGAAGCGAATGTCGTTTATGGACAAGGCTTGGAGCAAGAAATCCCTTATGCTATTTCAAACACTTTTGGTTTTGGTGGACACAATGCGGTTCTTGCTTTCAAACGTTGGGAGAATAAATAATTATGAATTTAAATGAGATCAAGGACTTGATGGCTCAATTTGACCAATCAAGTTTGAGAGAATTTTCTTATAAAAATGGAACGGACGAATTGCAGTTTAGTAAGAATGAAGCAAGAATAGCTTCTGAAGCGCCAGCTCAAGTTGTTCCAGCACCAGCTGCAGTGGTTGCAAGTCCAGTAGTTTCTGCTCCTTCAACTCCAGTAGAGAGTTCTGTGGAAGAAGCTCCAGCACCAGCTGAAACGACGGTTGCTCCAGAGGGTGATGTTGTTGAAAGCCCACTTGTAGGGGTGGCTTACTTGGCCGCTGGACCAGATAAACCTGCCTTTGTCACAGTTGGAGACAGTGTTAAAAAAGGTCAGACCTTGGTGATCATTGAAGCCATGAAAGTCATGAATGAAATTCCTGCACCTAAGGATGGTGTAGTGACAGAAATTCTCGTTTCAAATGAAGAAATGGTTGAGTTCGGTAAAGGATTGGTACGTATCAAATGATCGATATTCAAGGAATCAAAGAAGCTCT
>CAUQPD010000094.1:0-3519 GCA_963519935.1 uncultured Streptococcus sp. | reverse complement strand
AAGACCATTTGGTCTTCTCTTTTTCTATCTGTAAAATTAAAAAACATCCACAAATATACATGGATGTTTTGGTATGACTCTATAAAATAAGATGATCATTGAGAATAGCTGTTCTCAAATCCAACCACGTTTTCAAATAAACGCTCATCCAAAAAAGAGAGTCCCTCTTGTCTTATCTCATCAGAACTACCATCATAAGTTTCTGCAAGAACTCCACAGATAAAAGATGGTGTTTCGAATTCCAATACCATGAGATTTTCTGACGCTCACCAGCCATCTTTCCTAAATCAAACTTTCCTCTTCCACACCTAGTCACTGACTACTATTTTTGAGTCCAGCATATGCATAGGTTCGATTTCTGGGACACTCTTTTTCCGTCACCACCCTAAAATAAAAGCGATGCTCCCGCCCATCCTTGGCATTTTCCTTGTTTAAGACAAAGTAGCTTTTCTGATTCATCGCCATGGTGCGTAGGATATCATCGATCAAAAAAGTCAAAGGCACATTCATAGCAGAGTATTTTTGAAAATCCTCTTCAAAACGAATATAGGCTTCTGAAAAATAATCCATCTGCAGTTTGTTTTCATACAACTCTTTTCTAGTCATACACTCCCTCCTCCAACAGTCGAATTTCGAGGACATCTTCTACCTCTACCAGCCTATAGCCCTCATTGGTCCTAATAGATAGAGTTTGAGGTGATAATTCACTCACCTCGCCGATGATCGTGGTTTTCTGCTTCTTTTCCTTGACCACAAAGTATCCCTTTAGTTGCCCGACATACAGCTGCGAAAGCAAGAGTAGCTTCTCAACGGAATTCAAATCTGTCGAAAAAGCAACCCGATTTCTTTCTTCACCGAGTGAACTAGTATGCTCTGAGAGGAAAAAGCCCATCCACTTCTGCATCCCTGGATCTTGATAGTCACGCGCAGATTGAAAAGGTAAATAAGAACGATCAATCATTTTAGTCCATCTAATCCTCCAGCAGAATGCCCCCCAATCAGCTTGCTTCTGGCAAGACTCCTAGAGGCTTCTTCCAGTGCATTGGCCTTTAAGAGGGAGGTAAAACCAAATTGTTCCCGAATGGAGTCAATGGCCGTCTGGAGCCTTTCTTCTTTTTCTAACTTGTCAACATCATCAAAGAGGGAGATTAAGCCAAAGGACTCGTCCACAAATCCTGAATAGTTGACTCCGACACTTCTGACCGCTCCAGAAGTGTATTTATTATGAAATAGCTTCAAAACGTGGTCTGTTAAAACAGCAGTATTATTAGTCGGTTCGACCTTCATTTGTGTGTGAATAGACGACCTGACCTCCTGTTTAGAGAAACCAACATAGATAGAGATAAGCGTTGTTTTCTTACCCGCTCTTCTCAGCCTAATAGCCACCTGCTCCGCCATTTCTCGAAGAATAATTTCGATATCCCGTAGCTTCACGTAGTCTCTCGGCAAGATTTGAGAATTTCCTAACCCTTGGGACTTGGCTTTATAGGGCCTGTGAACATTGCTCTCATCAATCCCGTTAGCATGAAACCACAAACGCAGGCCAGCCTGACCCAGAGCCTTCTGTAGCTGGTCTGGATTACTGGTGGCCAATTCTCTGATGGAAAAAATACCCAGAGTATGCAAGCGTTTCTCCATCCGCCTGCCAATCCCCCAAAAGTCCGTCATCTTGGGAATGGCCCAAACCTTCTCTTCCACATCCTGGTAAGACCAGTTGGCCCTCATGGTCGGAGTGTGCTTGGCCTCATTATCCAGAGCCAACTTGGCCAGTAAGGGATTGGCATTGGACATCCCCACCGTAGAGTAGATCCCTGTCTGCCTCCAAATATCCCTCTGAATACGAGCAGAAAGCAGATCCAGCTTGTCTTTGCGAGAGAGACTCTTGTCTGGGATGAAATAGTTGAGCGAACTAGTCAGATCGATAAAGCCCTCATCGATAGAGTAGGGATAAATATCATCTGGACTACCATAGTTTTGAAAGATTCGCTGGATTTCCATATTGACCGCTATGTACTCATCCATCCTAGGAGGCACAATCAAAGTCACTTGAGCCCAATCTTCGATGTAGCGAACATAGTCTGAGTCAGTAGGCAAGCCTTGCTTTCGAGCATTGTAATAAGAAAATTTGCGCGTTTTGATATCAAAAGGCAGATCATAAGCCCGACCAACATTGGACTTGCCAAAAATCTTCTTAAACATAGGAGAGGAAGCTAGGATAAGGCCAGTCGAATTATCCGCGCGACTCATGACACAAAGCGAGGTCTTCAGCGGATGCAAGCCTCTTTTCACACACTCAACGCTGGCATAAAAGGATTTCATGTCGACAAAGGCAATATCACTTTTGGGCTCTCTGGAATAATCAAAGTAGCCCATAGGCTAACCCTCCATCGGCACAAAATTCCCAACAATAATCCCCACAATCCGAGGATCTTCCTCATAGGAGATGAAAATATCCTTGTATTTAGGATTGATAGAGACCAGACGCAAGCCATCTTCCTCCCGATAAACCCGTTTGATATAGGTCTGGTTGTTGCAAACCACTGCATAAACTGCCCCATCATAGTCAAATCCCGTCTCTCGAATCAGAGCTACCGAACCATTTTGATATTTAGGTTCCATAGAGTCCCCAGATACCCAAGATGCAAAATCATGGGCCAACTCCTCGTTAAAGTAAACCGTATCAAAATTCTGGTCATCATAGACCGAAGCCCCGATCCCTGCTGACATACGTTCATAGACACGGTACTCGTAGAGGCGCTCTGGCATGGTCGCCACCTTCTGAGTTTGTTCTTCTTGAGCCAGGTTGCGAGCATAGAGCACAACCTTGTCCTTCCCTTGCTTGGAGAGACTATTGTAGAGACGAACAATCTCAATCTGAGTAAAATACCCTTTTGCAACTTTTAAAATCTTTTCTAGCTGGGTAACCTTCTCCTTGGATGGTTCCTTAATTCCACGTTCCCAAGCCGAGTAAGCCTGAAAACTAATCCCTAATTCCTCTGCAATTTCCTTCTGTGTCAATTTTAACTCTTTTCTCCGAGCCTTGAGTTTTTCTGGTTGGTACATGATTCACCCCCTAGTGTGATGTTTTATTTAGAATATCTCTCTTAGAAAGACAAATCGACGGTTGAGCTTACATCTCTAAAACTCAACCAATTCGATTTAGTTTTATTATATAAAAAAAGTGGACGATTGTCCACTGGGAAAATCAAATTTCAACAGACACAACTGGAGATTCTGAACAAAAAAACTGACCTAGATCTAGCAACTCCTACTCTAATTTTTGCAACAGCTTTACAACTTGACGATTTTCAATCTTCACATAGTATACACCACTATCATTGACAAGTTTATCCTCTTTATACTTAGCAATTTTTACAGCATAAAGACCGCGTGGTAGGGGTTGGTTGGCAAAAAATTCCTTCATGAGCGCTTCAAGCTCTTTAAGATAGTCATCATACAAGAGGTCTCTTTTTTCTTTTGGAACGAAATACTGAAATTCAAATGTTGGTATAAAAATCT
>CAUQPD010000093.1:0-3561 GCA_963519935.1 uncultured Streptococcus sp. | reverse complement strand
ATTATCCCTTGTCGCCACCACTTGTAAGTCCTGAAACAAAGTTCTTTTGTAGGAAGAAGAAGAGAATACAGATTGGAAGGGCGATGAGGATAGCACCTGCTGAGAAGTAGGCAATCTTCAAGTTCTTCGCATTGCTGACGAAGGTTTGGAGACCAACGGCAACAGTAAAGTATTCTTTCTCACGAAGCAAGAAACTAGAGAGGATATAGTCTCCGAAAGGTCCCATGAAGGCCCAGAGAGCTTGTACTGCAACCATTGGGCGAACAAGTGGAAGAACAATTTGCCAGAAGCGACGGAAGTGTCCTGCACCATCTAGTTTTGCAGATTCGTCTAGAGACATTGGCACTGTATCGAAGTAGCCTTTCATGAACCAAGCATTCATCGGGATACCACCACCAACGTAGAGGAAGATGAGGAACCAGCTGTGGTTAAGGGCGTTCAACATAAGGGCCATAACGAAGAAGGCTGTCAAAGCGGCCATAGTTGGCACCATTTGGATAATCAAGAAGAAGACCAAACTTTGTTTACGAGCCAAGAAGTTGTAACGGCTGTAGGCATAACCAGCAAGTACGATGATACTTGTTTGAACAGCCATTGTAATCAAGGCGATAATCAAAGTGTTGAGGTACCAAGTGCCGTACAAGGTTTCAGTGAAGAGCCCTTGGAAGTTGGCAAAGCTAAAGTCGACGTTAGCATCTAGTTTAAAAGCTACGACGTTACCAGTCTTGAAGGCTGACATAATAGTAATCAAAAGTGGATAGATAATCACGATTGAAAGACCAATCAAGTAGAGGTAAGTGAGGGTTTGAGTCAGTCTACGTTTGAGTTTGATTGAGTTATTCATCTTAGACGTCCTCCATATCAAATGCGTGTAGTTTCTTGAATGCGATCATAGAGATAGAGATGACAATGATAGAGATGATCAAGGTAACAGCTGCCGCCATAGAGTATTGAGGAGATGTACCTGTTGTCAAACGGTAGATCCATGAGATCAAGATATCGGTTGAACCAGCTCCACCACCGACACTACCAGGTCCTCCACCATTGAAGAGGTACATGATAGAGAAGTTGTTAAAGTTGAAGGTGTATTGGCTGATCAATGTTGGTGCTGCAACAGCCAAAATCATAGGGAAAGTGATGTTGCGGAATTTTTGCCAAGCATTGGCACCATCGATATAAGCCGCTTCGTAGAGGTCGTTAGGAATTGACTGCAAGATACCCAAAGTCAAAACGTAGATGTATGGGAATCCTAGCCAACCTTGCATCATAATCAAGGCAATCTTCGTCCAAGTTGGGTCTGTTTTCCAAGGGATAAGAGCACCGTCAAGGAAAGGAAGAACCTTAGCCAAGATAGGCAATACTTGAGTGTTGATCGCTCCGACACTATCGTTAAACATGTTTGAGAATGTCAAGATAGTGATGAAGGCTGGAACAGCCCAAGGAAGAAGGAAAATAACACCAAAGATACGTTTTCCTTTGATAAATGGTTGGTTAGCAATGATAGCAGTGAAGATACCAATCACAATCTGCAAAGTAGAAGCAGACAAGGCCCAGATGATGGTCCAAGAAAGAACCGCACCGAAGGCTGAACGGAAGGTACTTAAGCTCCAGATGTTTGTAAAGTTAGTCAAACCAACCCAGTCCAACAATTTGTTTGGTGGCAAGTGTTGGAAGTCATAGTTGGTAAAGGCAATCATCAAGGTTACGATAACTGGGAAGATAATCGCAAATGTCATAGCGACGTAAGATGGGATGATCAAGAGGTAAGGGAAACCATTCTCATAAATACCTTTGATCATATCTTTAAAAGTACGTGGGACAGGAATTCCATTGTTAATACGTTTTGCGATTGTATGTGCATCTTTAATATTTGAGAAATAAAAGAGCACATAAACGACTACAAAGATTAAATGGAAGGCACCACGAATCAGCATAAAGAGGGAATTATCACGACCTGGCTTGTCACCAAGAGTGATCAGATTGCTCAATTCAGGGGCTGCAAGTGCTAGGAAATAAAGGACAAATACGATGGTTACACCAAGGAAGATAAAACCTTTGGCCTTTTGTTTATTGTAAATCTGTCCTAACCCAGGAATCACTGAAAGCAAGGCTGCTTTGCTAGGTTGTTGGTTTTCCATGAATACTCCTTTCATAGGATACGAGATTGAAGTTTGTCTCCAATCACTAGATAGGCAACTGCAATCATTCGTAAATTTATAAAATCAAAGGGGGATTTGTATTCTCCCCCCTTGTAACGAATTCAATTATTCACCAAATTTTTGTTTGATTGTTTCTTTGATCAATGTTACAGCATCGTTAGCAGCTGTCTTAGCATCTTTCTTACCACTTACAGCTTCAAACAACATTGTTTTAGCTGGGTCCCAAACAGCTGACATTTGAGAGATGTTTGGCATTGGTTGAGCGTTCTTGAACTGTTTGATAACAGCTGTTGTCAACTCATCGTTTTTACCTTCAGCGTATGAACGAGCTTCAGTGTTAGCTGGGATTTCGTTAGTTGCATCGTAGAATGCTTTTTGTTGTTCAGTTGAAACAAGGAAGTCTACAAATTTTTGTGCACCTTCAAGGTTCTTAGTGCTTGATGGGATGATCCAAGCTTTACCACCACCGAATGCTGTGTATTCTTTTCCGTTTGGAAGAGTTGGGATAGTAGCAACACCGTAGTTTACTTTAGCATCTTTGAATGCTTGAGCTTTCCAAGGTCCGTCGATGATAGCAGCTGTTTTACCTTCTTGGAATTGAGTTTGGATCAAGTTTGCAGCACCTTCAGTATCTTGCATACCTTTAGGCCATTTTTCATACCAAGATTTAGCGTAGTTGACACCAGTGATAGAACCGTCGTTTGCAAGACCGATGTCTTTAGCGTCTTTACCGTTTTGTCCGAATACGTAACCACCGTTACCAGCAAGGAGTCCGTATGCGTAGTAGAAGTTTGTCCAGTCAGCTAGGAATGCAGTAGTTTTGCCATCTTCACCAGCGAAAGCGTATTTGCTGTCTTTAGCAAGTTCTTCTAATTCAGCAAAAGTTTTTGGAGCTTCTTTAAGCAAGTCTTTGTTGTAGTACATAACAAGTGACTCGATAACGGCAGGAGCACCGTAAACTTTACCGTCAGCAGCTGTTACAAGAGATTTAGTTTTATCATCTGTTTTAGCGCCGTCGCTCAAAGTAACTTCTGAAAGTTGTCCGTCAGTACCAAGGCTACCTACACGGTCGTATGGAGCCATCATAACGTCAGCAGCTTGACCTGATTGGTTGTCAAGTGAAAGTTTGTCAAGTCCACCAAGTTGGTCACCTGATTTGATGTTAACTTTTGTACCTGATTCTTTTTCATAAGCTGCAGCAACTTTTTCAGCGTAGGCTTTGTATTGGTCTTCAACGTAGAAAGTGATTTCTTTTGCTTCAGATGAACCAGAATCAGCAGCCTTATCAGCAGTTTTGCTTCCGCAAGCTACCAAAAGTAAGCTAGCAAGAGTAGCAGTTCCGAGCACAGCAGCGCTCTTCATGAATTTAGATGACATAGTGTATTCCTCCTAAAGAATAACA
>CAUQPD010000092.1:0-3622 GCA_963519935.1 uncultured Streptococcus sp. | reverse complement strand
ATGTCTTCTATCTGACTATAATCTTTATGATTGTTTATATCGCTTTGTTATTTTTACATGAGAACTATCTCAAGTATCGATACAAAGACTTTTTTACTCACCTGTTGAGCAATTCTAAGAAAGATAGCCATTCATAAAAATGATGATAAATAAAGAGGTCGGGAACTTTGTCCCGACCTCACTTTTTATTTCAATCGATAGGTTTTTCTTGGTTTCTTTTTAGGCACTCGTTTGAGGCCGACTTCTTCTACATATTCGCCGTATTTTACGAGAAAGTTATTGCTGACGATGGGCCGACCGGGGTTGATGAGATTGACTAGTTCGGTTCCTTCATAGACAGTGAACTCCTCCTCCAGAAGATAAAGGAAGGTCGGATTCCAGTCGAGACGGCCTTGGATTCGTTTGATGGATTCTTGGATAATGGCATAATGGTCAAAGGCGAAGGCTCTCTCGTCCAGCTCGACTCCCTCAAGGTAGCATTTACCTGTCTGGAAATCAACATCTACAAAAACCACATCCTTGGCATCGTCACCTGCCTGAACGAGGTCTAAGGCACGACTAGGTAGGTACACTAAGTGGGCAATGGTCACTGTCCAGCCCCGTGGATCACGACCGGGGGTCGATACCGTCATCAATTGCTCGATTTTCTCCAAAGGTAGATCGAGATTGACTTCTTCTCTCACCTCGCGCTGACAGGCATGTGCAGCATCTTCTCCCTTGTCCATAAAGCCTCCAACCAAAGCCAAACAGTTTTGATAAGGGTGAGCCTTGCGACGGATTAGCAGGAGCTTGATCTTTCCTTCGACAAAGCAGTAGGCTACCATATCCACTGTCACACTTGGTTTTTCATATTGAGGGAGTTCCTGCTTGTAGTACCAGTCTAAAAACTCCTCCTGACTGGCATGGATTTCATAATATTCTTTTTCCGTCATCCCGGCTGGAATCTTTGTGTCTGCCATCTTATGCCTCCTTTCGAACTGCCTTGGTCCATTGATACCATCCCACTAGACTATTGAGTGTGTAAACCCAGTACATCCCTTGGATGTGGATATTTTCACCCCACCAGAGATAAATACTAAAGAGATTGGTTGCAATCCAGAAAATCCATTGCTCACGGTAGAGACGTGTCATCAAGAGCTGACCAACACCATTGGTCGCATCGGTAACACTATCACGGAAAGGGCGAGCGCTATTGATACTTTGGTAAGCCAAGCCCATACCAATCCAGATAATAGCAGTCAAGGCCAAGTACTTGAGCCAATCAAGAACAGATAATTTCTTAGCTTCAAAGTGGGATTCTTCTGGTTTTCCTTGGTCGTTGATACGATTGGACAGCCAAGCATAGAGACCAATCGGCTGCATGACAAAGAAGTAAACAGTCGTTAAAACTTCACCATAAAAAGTCGCATTCATGGCCAAAATCAAATAGATAGCTGAGTTAATAGCCCCAAAGAGATAATTGCTTGCACGCCCTTCTGCTACCAAGATAACACAGACAATCCCAGTCCAAGATGCAAACAAGCTCAGCCAGTCATGACTTTCCGTATTTTGTGTAAACTCCAAGATCAAGGGAACACTTGACAAGGCGATGAGATACAACCACTGGAAAAGACTACGGCCGACAAAGAGATCTTTCCATAGCAAGCGCATGATTCCTGCAAAACCGATCTTGCGGGCTTCTGCATGGACATTTTTAAAGTTTTCGATAAATTGTGTGATTTTTTCAGTTAGTTTTTTCATATTTTTCTCCTAATCTGCTTGGTAAATGGCATCAATAGCCACTTTTGCTGCTTCATAATTGCCTAGATAATCCTCTGCTAGATAAACTAAAGGAATAGTCGTTAAGTATCTCTCCCTCATCTCATCCAAATGCTGGGAAAAACTGTAGCGAATGTGGTCCTCTGCCATGGTCATATCTCTAAATCCGTCATTGACATAGGAACCGACAGGTTGCACAAAGAGAATCAAGTCCCATTTTTCCTTAGCCAAGATCGAAACAAAGAGATTGTCAAAGGTTTCTCCTGATAAGTCCCCTTGGTCCTCAGTCTCCATGTAATAGTCATAGTAGCCCTTGGTTACCAAGGAGTTGGTATCGGCTATCACTAGGCCTCGATTGGCATTGCTGTCGATTAACTTGGAGGTCTGGTCATACTGTCCCAACAGGAGATAGTAGTAATCCTTTGGAGTCAATTCATCATCGCGGACATTGTTTTTGATCTGGTACTCACGCGCGTATTCCAGACTAACGGGCGCATCGTAATACCTTGCCAAATCCTTGGCCAGAGTGGTCTTCCCATTGCTAGCACTTCCCATAATCAACACTTTCTTTGTAAACTGACGACGGAAGGGTTGAGCGATGTATTTCCAATATTTGCTTGGATTTTCTCGAATCATAGTCGCTGAGATACCAAACTTTCTTTCTTGCAAAACGGTCTCAAAGCCACGATTAGCTAGTTCTTGCTGGTAGTCTTCTTCTCCCACAAAAAAAGTCAGTTCTTGCTGGGTTTCATCATAGGAAATCTCCGCTAACATCTGGTCCAACCACTCCTGCCAGCCCATAGGGTAACGGGGAAGATTGGTCTCATCCAGCTTGCAGACAGAGGTCAACTCGTCATCCCGAAAAGCCTCTCGGATATAGCGAAATCGTTTTTGAAGACTTAAACCTACCTGCTCACCTCGGTCTCCCTCGTAGCCTGAAACGACTACCCAGACCTGGTCACACTGACGCTTCGCTCGCTGGATCAGATCGATATGACCCTGATGAAGAGGGGCAAAGGTCCCAAATACCACTGCTGTTTTCTTTTTCATAAACGTTTTACCTTTTTATAGTTTTTGATATTTTTATTTTCTATGTTTTTATTATACACTATATTTTTGTTTTGTCAATAGTTTTTTATCATTTTTTATAAAAAAGTAGGAAAAAAAGAATCAGGACTGCTCCTGACTCTCCATTTTTAAGCAATATCAAATTTTAGTTGACCAGCTTTGACACCAATCTTGAGGGTCTTGCCTGCTACCAGTTCTCCCTTAAGGAGGAGTTCTGCCAACTTATCTTCCACTTCTGTTTGCAGGGTTCTGCGAAGTGGACGGGCTCCCATTTCTGGATTGTAACCGTGACTAGCTAGCAACTTCAGGGCTGAAGCTTGCAGTTTCAAGTCGATGCCTTTCTCTGCTAGGCTAGCAATCAATGGTTTCACCATAATCTTAACAATTTCTTGCATGTGTTTGCTATCTAAGCTATGGAAGACCACCTTTTCATCAATACGGTTGATAAACTCTGGTCGATAAGCTTTTTTCAACTCTTCGAAGATTCGTTTTTCCATATTTTCCTGGTCAAAACGAATGTCCTTGGCCCCAAAGCCGACTGTCTTGTCATCACGAAGGGCTGTCGCACCGAGGTTTGACGTCATGATGATAATGGTATTTGAAAAGTCAACCTTACGCCCCTTGCTATCTGTCAAGACACCGTCATCCAAGACTTGCAAGAGGACATTAAAGATGTCTGGGTGGGCCTTTTCTACCTCGTCAAAGAGCAAGACTGAATATGGTTTGTTGCGAACCTTCTCGGTCAACTCCCCACCTTCTTCGTAGCCCACATAGCCCGGAGGAGCTCCATTGAGAC
>CAUQPD010000091.1:0-3651 GCA_963519935.1 uncultured Streptococcus sp. | reverse complement strand
TTTAGGCAGGTCATCAATAGCAAAATGGAATATCAAAAAGCTTTTGAGATTGCTCAAAAGATTGAAGGGTATCCTCGTCAGACTTCTATCCATGCAGCTGGGGTCGTTATGAGTGACCAAGACCTGACGGACTATATCCCGCTCAAATACGGTGAGGATATGCTCATCACTCAGTATGATGCTCATGGTGTTGAAGCCAATGGACTTCTAAAAATGGATTTCCTAGGTCTACGTAACCTAACTTTTGTCCAAAAAATGCAGGAATTATTGGCTGAGTCAGAAGGTATTCATCTAAAAATAGAGGATATTGATTTGGAAGACAAAGAAACTCTGGCCCTCTTTGCTGCTGGAAATACCAAGGGGATTTTCCAATTTGAACAACCTGGCGCCATTCGACTCTTGAAACGAGTTCAGCCGCAAGTCTTTGAAGAGGTAGTTGCAACGACCTCGCTCAACAGACCGGGGGCAAGCGATTATATTGATAACTTTGTCGCTCGGAAGCACGGCAAAGAAAAGGTGACAGTGCTAGATCCTGCCTTGGAGGATATTCTCTCATCAACTTATGGTATCATGCTCTATCAAGAGCAGGTCATGCAGGTAGCTCAGCGCTTTGGAGGTTTCAGTCTTGGTAAAGCTGACATTCTCAGACGAGCTATGGGCAAGAAAAATGCTAAAGAGATGCATCTGCTGAAGGAAGATTTTATCGCTGGTGCAGTAAAACTCGGTCATTCAGAAGAAAAAGCCAACCAAGTTTTTGCAGTGATGGAAAAGTTTGCAGGCTATGGATTTAACCGATCCCACGCTTATGCCTACTCAGCGCTGGCTTTCCAGCTTGCTTATTTCAAGACACACTATCCTGCTATTTTCTTTCAAGTTATGTTGAACTATTCTAGCAGTGATTACATTGTAGATGCATTGCAGATGGGCTTTGAAGTAGCTCCCTTAGCAATCAACAGCATTCCCTATCATGATAAAATTGCTAAGAAGAAAATCTATCTTGGTCTAAAAGCCATTAAGGGAATGCCAAGAGATTTGTCTTACTGGATTATTGAAAATCGTCCTTTCTCAAGCATTGAAGATTTTGTCACACGTCTTCCCAAGAATTACAAGAAATTGTCGCTTTTGACGCCTTTGGTTGAACTAGGACTTTTTGATGAATTTGACAAGAATCGCCAGAAAATCTTAGTGAACCTACCAAACTTATTTGTCTTTGTTGAGGAGTTAGGTGGACTCTTTGCGGATACAAATTATAGTTGGACTGAAGCTGATGATTTTACTGAGGCAGAGAAATTTTACAAAGAGCAGGAACTGATTGGGGTAGGTATCAGTCCCCATCCTCTCCAAACTCTTGCCAAACAAGCCCTATATCCGACCACTCCAATCACTAATCTAACCGAGGGAGCTCAAGCCACTCTCCTAGTTGAAGTGCAAAAGATTAAAGTGATTCGAACCAAGAAAGGCGAGAGTATGGCTTTTCTACAAGTTCATGACAGTAAGTCTCGGTTGGATGTAACTGTATTTTCAGACCAATATAGAAAATTTGCTTCCATTTTATCCGAAGGGAAATTTTACTACATCAATGGCAAAGTTCAATCTCGAGATGGTCGTCTGCAAATGATTGCACAAGATTTGAAAGAAGCAGTGGCGGAACGATTCTGGATTCAAGTTAAAAATCATGAATACGATAAAGAGATTTCAAATATCCTAGAACAATACAAAGGCCCAATCCCTGTCATTATCAGGTATGAAGAGGAAGGAAAAACGGTTGTTTCTACACAACATTTTGTAAGAAAAGATTCTGCTCTAGAGGAAAAGTTAGAGGGAATTGCTATGAAAACGATTTATCGCTAAAAATACGGAAAATAGAAGAATTTTCGATTTAAATGTGGTATAATCAGTAAGAATGTTAAAAGAAAAAGGAGCATAACCAAATGAAACGTATTGCTGTTTTGACCAGTGGTGGAGACGCCCCTGGTATGAATGCTGCCATCCGTGCAGTAGTTCGCCAAGCAATCTCAGAAGGAATGGAAGTTTTTGGTATCTATGATGGGTACGCTGGTATGGTTGCCGGTGAAATTTATCCACTTGATGCTGCTTCAGTAGGAGACATCATTTCTCGTGGTGGTACTTTCCTTCACTCTGCTCGTTACCCTGAGTTTGCACAACTTGAAGGCCAACTTAAAGGGATTGAGCAATTGAAAAAACACGGTATCGAAGGAGTCGTAGTTATCGGTGGAGACGGTTCTTATCACGGAGCTATGCGCTTGACGGAACATGGATTCCCAGCTATCGGACTTCCAGGAACTATTGATAACGATATCGTAGGGACTGATTTCACAATTGGATTTGATACTGCAGTTACGACTGCTATGGATGCCATTGATAAGATTCGTGATACGTCATCAAGTCACCGTCGTACTTTCGTTGTTGAAGTAATGGGACGTAACGCTGGTGATATCGCTCTTTGGGCAGGTATCGCAACTGGTGCTGACGAAATCATCATCCCTGAAGAAGACTTCAAGATGGAAGATATCGTTGCAAGCATCAAAGCTGGTTATGAATGTGGTAAGAAACACAACATCATCGTTTTGGCTGAGGGAGTTATGTCTGCGAATGAGTTTGGTAAGAAACTCAAGGAAGCTGGAGACACTAGTGACCTTCGTGTAACTGAACTTGGACACATCCAACGTGGTGGTTCACCAACCGCTCGTGACCGTGTATTGGCATCACGCATGGGGGCACACGCTGTTAAACTTCTTAAACAAGGAATCGGTGGTGTCGCTGTTGGTATCCGTAACGAGAAAATGGTTGAAAATCCAATTCTTGGAACAGCAGAAGAAGGAGCTTTGTTTAGCTTAACAGCTGATGGTAAGATCGTTGTTAACAACCCTCATAAAGCTGATCTTGAACTTTCTGATTTGAACAAGAGCTTGTCCTAATCAACTTTCATTAATTTGGTAACATGACCATAAAAGGTCGAATTATATAAAGGAGTCACAAAAATCATGAACAAACGTGTAAAAATCGTTGCAACTTTAGGTCCTGCGGTAGAAATCCGTGGTGGTAAAAAATTCGGTGATGACGGATACTGGGGTGAAAAACTTGATGTTGAAGCTTCAGCTAAAAACATTGCTAAATTGATTGAAGCTGGTGCTAACACTTTCCGTTTCAACTTCTCACACGGTGACCACCAAGAACAAGGTGAGCGTATGGCAACTGTTAAACTTGCTGAAAAACTTGCAGGTAAAAAAGTTGGTTTCCTTCTTGATACTAAAGGACCTGAAATCCGTACAGAATTGTTTGAAGGTGACGCAAAAGAGTACTCTTACAAAACTGGTGAAAAAATCCGTGTTGCAACTAAACAAGGAATCAAATCAACTCGTGATGTGATTGCTTTGAACGTTGCTGGTGCCCTTGATATCTACGATGATGTTGAAGTTGGTCACCAAGTTTTAGTTGACGATGGTAAATTGGGTCTTCGTGTTTTCGCAAAAGACGATGCAACTCGTGAATTTGAAGTAGTCGTTGAAAATGACGGTATCATTGCTAAGCAGAAAGGTGTAAACATCCCTAACACTAAAATTCCTTTCCCAGCCCTTGCTGAACGTGATAACGATGATATCCGTTTCGGTTTGGAACAAGGTATCAACT
>CAUQPD010000090.1:0-3685 GCA_963519935.1 uncultured Streptococcus sp. | reverse complement strand
TGAGGTTGGAAGTGGAAAAGGAGCCTTCGTATCAGGAATGGCCAAACAAAACCCTGACATCAATTACATCGGGATTGACATCCAAAAGTCGGTATTAAGTTATGCCTTGGACAAGGTATTAGAAGTTGGAGTTCCTAATATCAAGTTGTTGTGGGTAGATGGTTCGGATTTGACGGACTACTTTGAAGACGGTGAGATTGATCGTCTCTACCTAAACTTTTCAGATCCTTGGCCTAAAAAACGTCATGAAAAACGCCGTCTGACCTACAAGAGTTTCTTGGATACCTTCAAGCGCATTTTGCCTGAGAATGGGGAAATCCATTTCAAGACAGACAATCGTGGCTTGTTTGAGTACAGCTTGGTGAGTTTTTCTCAGTATGGGATGAAACTGAACGGGGTTTGGTTGGACTTACATGCCAGTGATTTTGAAGGCAATGTCATGACGGAATATGAGCAAAAATTCTCCAACAAGGGTCAAGTAATCTACCGAGTTGAGGCAGAATTTTAAAAAATAGCTTGAAAACCAGCTGTTTGAGTGCTTATACTTTACATAAATTGACAAACGTGCTATACTGATAGTAAGAATATAAGAAAGAGAGGCGGGGAGATATCTTCGCCTCTTGCTTATGAGGAGGTGTTGTCCTATCGCAACAATTGTTGAATTAGTAACAGAAATTATTGAACCGGCCATTCAAGCTCCATTTGAATTGGTGGATGTTGAATATGAAAAGGTTGTAGGAGATTATGTTCTAAGTATCTTTGTTGATAAACCAGGCGGTATTACTTTGAACGATACGGCAGATTTGACAGAAGTGATTAGTCCTCTGTTGGATCAGATTCAACCAGATCCATTCCCAGAACAGTACTTCCTAGAAGTGACTAGCCCTGGCTTGGAGCGTCCTTTGAAAACCAAGGAAGCTATAGCTGGAGCAGTTGGGAAATACATTCACGTTGGTCTTTATAAGACCATCGACAAGCAGAAAGTCTTTGAGGGAACCTTGTTGGCCTTTGAAGACGATGAGTTGACTGTGGAATATATGGATAAAACTCGTAAGAAAACAGTCCAAATTCCATATAACTTAGTATCAAAAGCACGTTTAGCAGTAAAAATATAGAAAGAAAGGATAGCTTTTGAGAATTCAAAAGTAAAAAGAACATGAGTAAAGAAATGCTAGAGGCCTTCCGCATTTTGGAAGAAGACAAGGGAATCAAGAAAGAAGATATCATCGACGCAGTAGTAGAGTCGCTTCGTTCCGCTTATCGCAGACGCTATGGTCAATCTGACAGCGTAGCTATTGACTTTAACGAAAAAACAGGTGACTTTACAGTTTATACTGTCCGTGAAGTTGTTGATGAAGTATTTGATAGCCGTTTGGAAATCAGCTTGAAAGATGCTCTTGCCATTAATTCAGCCTATGAACTTGGTGATAAAATCAAGTTTGAAGAAGCACCTGCTGAGTTTGGTCGTGTAGCAGCCCAATCTGCCAAACAAACCATCATGGAAAAAATGCGCAAGCAAACACGTGCCATCACTTACAATACTTACAAAGAACATGAGCAAGAAATCATGTCTGGTACAGTAGAACGCTTTGACAACCGCTTTATCTATGTCAACCTTGGCAGCATCGAAGCCCAATTGTCAAAACAAGACCAAATCCCTGGAGAAGTTTTTGCTTCCCACGACCGTATCGAAGTCTACGTTTACAAGGTTGAAGACAACCCTCGTGGCGTCAACGTCTTTGTTAGCCGTAGCCATCCAGAAATGATCAAACGCTTGATGGAGCAAGAAATTCCAGAAGTTTACGATGGAACTGTTGAAATCATGAGCGTAGCTCGTGAAGCAGGTGACCGTACTAAGGTTGCTGTTCGTAGCCACAATCCAAACGTGGACGCTATCGGGACAATCGTTGGACGTGGTGGTGCCAATATCAAGAAAATCACCAGCAAATTCCACCCAGCTCGTTACGATGCTAAGAGTGATCGTATGATTCCTGTCGAAGAAAACATCGACGTTATCGAGTGGGTAGCAGATCCAGCTGAATTTATCTACAATGCCATCGCACCTGCTGAGGTTGACCAAGTTATCTTTGATGAAAACGACAGCAAACGTGCCTTGGTCGTTGTACCTGATAACAAGCTTTCTCTTGCTATCGGTCGTCGTGGACAAAACGTTCGCTTGGCAGCTCACTTGACGGGTTACCGTATCGATATCAAGTCTGCCAGTGAGTTTGAAGCTATGGAAGAAGCAGGTCAAGTTGATTACGCAGTTGCGGATGAATTGATCGAAGAATAAAAGCTGCTAGAGGAGGGAAAGATGAAAACAAGAAAAATCCCTTTGCGCAAGTCTGTTGTATCCAATGAAGTGATTGATAAGCGTGATTTGCTCCGCATTGTCAAGAACAAAGAAGGACAGGTCTTTATCGATCCGACAGGCAAGGCCAATGGCCGTGGCGCTTATATCAAGCTAGACAATGCAGAAGCCCTAGAGGCAAAAAAGAAGAAAGTCTTTAACCGCAGCTTTAACATGGAAGTGGAAGAAAGCTTTTATGACGAGTTGATCGCTTATGTGGATCACAAAGTGAAAAGAAGAGAGTTAGGACTTGAATAAGCAAAAGATAAGCAATCTCTTGGGACTTGCTCAGCGAGCAGGCCGGATCATATCAGGTGAGGAATTGGTGGTTAAAGCCATCCAAGACCAGAAAGCCAAGCTAGTCTTTCTAGCACAGGATGCTGGTCCTAATCTGACCAAGAAGATTCAAGATAAAAGTGACTATTATCAAGTAGAAGTTATAACCGTGTTTTCAACACTGGAATTAAGCATAGCAGTCGGGAAATCGAGAAAGGTTTTGGCTGTGACAGATGCTGGATTTACAAAGAAAATGAGGTCTCTTATGGAATAGAAGAGGAGGACATGATTTGTCTAAGAAAAGATTGTACGAAATCGCAAAAGAACTTGGAAAAGAAAGTAAAGAAGTTGTAGCGCGTGCAAAAGAGTTGGGCTTGGATGTGAAAAGCCACTCATCGAGCGTGGAAGCTGCTGCTGCTGAGCAAATCGCAGCTAGCTTTAAACCTGCACCTGCTCCTAAAGCAGAAGCAAAACCTGCAGCACCAAAAGCAAGTGTAGAAAAGAAAGCAGAAAAGCCTGTATCAGCTAAACCAGCTGCCGCTAAGGAAGAAAGTAAACCAGCTGCACCTGCAGCTCCTAAGGAAGAAAAAGTAGTGGCCGCAAGACCACAGAGTCGAAACTTCAAGGCGGAGCGTGAGGCGCGTGCCAAAGAGCAGGCAGAGCGACGCAAACAAAACAAGGGCAACAACCGTGACCAACAACAAAACGGCAACCGTCAGAAAAACGATGGTCGTAATGGTGGCAAACCTGGTCAAGGAAACCGCGACAATCGCCGATTTAACGACCAAGGGAAAAAACCACAAGGTCAAGGGAATCGTGGCAATGATCGCCGTCAGCAACAAGACTTCCAGCCAAAACAAGCTGGTCCACGTGTTGACTTTAAAGCCCGTGCAGCAGCCCTAAAAGCAGAGCAAAATGCAGAGTACGCACGCTCAAGCGAGGAGCGCTTCAAACAATCGCAAGCAGCCAAAGAAGCCTTGGCTCAAGCTAACAAACGCAAGGAGCCAGAGGAAATCTTTGAAGAAGCTGCTAAGCTAGCTGAACAAACGCAGCCAGCAG
>CAUQPD010000089.1:0-3694 GCA_963519935.1 uncultured Streptococcus sp. | reverse complement strand
ATGGATAAAAATAAGATTATGGGATTAACCCAAAGAGAAGTCAAGGAAAGACAGGATCAAGGTTTGGTCAATGACTTTACCGCTTCAGCTAGTACCAGTACTTGGCAAATCTTTAAACGAAATGTTTTTACACTTTTTAACGCATTAAACTTTGTTATTGCCCTGGCGCTAGCCTTTGTGCAGGCTTGGAGCAATCTGGTTTTCTTTGCCGTTATCTGCTTTAACGCTTTTTCTGGGATTGTGACTGAGCTACGGGCCAAACACATGGTGGACAAGCTCAATCTCATGACCAAGGAAAAGGTCAAAACCATTCGTGATGGTCAAGAAGTTGCTCTCGATCCAGAAGAGTTGGTTCTAGGAGATGTCATTCGTTTGTCTGCTGGAGAGCAGATTCCTAGTGATGCTCTGGTTCTGGAAGGATTTGCGGAAGTCAATGAAGCTATGTTGACGGGTGAGAGTGATTTGGTGCAAAAAGAAGTGGATGTCTTGCTTTTATCAGGGAGTTTCCTAGCCAGTGGCGCAGTTTTGGCTCAAGTCCACCATGTCGGGGCAGAAAACTATGCTGCCAAACTCATGCTGGAAGCTAAGACAGTGAAACCAATCAACTCCCGTATCATGAAATCGCTAGACAAGCTAGCTGGTTTTACTGGGAAAATTATCATTCCCTTTGGTCTAGCTCTCTTGTTAGAAGCCTTGATGTTAAAAGGCTTGCCCCTCAAGTCATCCGTTGTAAATTCGTCAACAGCCCTTTTGGGAATGTTGCCTAAGGGAATCGCCCTTTTGACCATTACTTCGCTCTTGACTGCGGTGATTAAGCTGGGCTTGAAAAAGGTTTTGGTGCAGGAGATGTACTCTGTCGAGACCTTGGCGCGCGTGGATATGCTCTGTCTGGACAAAACGGGCACCATCACCCAAGGAAAGATGCAGGTGGAGGCGGTTCTTCCTCTGACGGAAACTTATGATGATGAGGCTATTACTAACATTCTGACCAGCTACATAGCTCATAGTGAGGATAAAAATCCAACAGCCCAAGCCATTCGCCAGCGTTTCCAAGGTCAGGTTTCCTATCCTATGCTTTCGAATCTTCCTTTCTCAAGCGACCGTAAGTGGGGAGCTATGGAGTTAGAAGGTCTGGGGACGGTTTTTTTAGGGGCGCCTGAGATGTTGTTGGACTCTGAAGTCCCAGAAGCTAGAGAGGCCTTGGAGAGAGGCTCGCGTGTTTTGGTCTTGGCACTCAGTCAGGAAAAACTAGATCATCACAAACCACAGAAACCGTCTGACATTCAGGCCCTCGCCTTGCTGGAAATCTTGGACCCGATTCGAGAAGGAGCAGCTGAGACGCTGGACTATCTCCGTTCCCAGGAAGTAGGTCTCAAGATTATCTCTGGCGACAATCCAGTTACGGTTTCCAGCATTGCCCAGAAGGCTGGTTTTGCAGACTATCACAGCTATGTAGATTGTTCAAAAATCACGGATGAGGAATTGATTGCCATGGCTGAAGAGACAGCTATTTTCGGACGTGTTTCCCCTCATCAAAAGAAACTCATCATCCAAACCCTGAAAAAAGCAGGGCATACAACGGCCATGACAGGGGATGGAGTCAATGATATCCTGGCCCTTCGTGAGGCGGATTGTTCGATCGTAATGGCTGAAGGGGATCCGGCGACTCGTCAGATTGCCAATCTAGTTCTCTTGAACTCAGACTTTAATGATGTTCCTGAGATTCTCTTTGAAGGTCGTCGCGTGGTCAATAACATCGCCCATATCGCACCGATTTTCTTGATTAAGACCATCTATTCCTTCTTGTTAGCAGTTATCTGTATCGCCAGTGTTCTTCTGGGACGGTCTGAGTGGATCTTGATTTTCCCCTTCATTCCAATCCAGATTACCATGATTGACCAATTCGTGGAAGGTTTCCCACCATTCGTTCTGACTTTTGAGCGAAATATCAAGCCTGTTGAACCAAACTTCCTCAGAAAATCCATGCTTCGTGCCCTACCAAGTGCCCTCATGGTCGTGTTCAGCGTTCTTTTTGTCAAAATCTTTGGGGCTAGTCAAGGTTGGTCTGAGTTAGAAATCTCAACCCTACTCTATTATCTCCTTGGGTCAATTGGTTTCTTATCCGTATTTAGAGCCTGCATGCCATTTACTCTCTGGCGTGTCCTCTTGATTGTCTGGTCAGTAGGAGGCTTCCTAGCCACAGCTCTTTTCCCAATGATCCAGAAACTGCTTGAAATTTCGACCTTGACAGGACAAACATTCCCTGTTTACCTTGTCATGATGGCTGTCTATACCGTGATTTTCATTCTAACTAGTCGTTACCAATCCAGAAAATAAAGAAAGGCTGCAATCTGTGGATTGCGGTCTTTTTAGGTGCAAGATTGCTAGCTGAAATGTGGTATAATAAGAGGTAATAGAGTTTTGGAAAGTGAGAGAAGATGATTTCAAAGAGATTAGAATTGGTAGCTTCCTTTGTGCCACAAGGTGCTGTGTTACTAGATGTGGGGAGTGACCATGCTTATCTGCCAATTGACTTGGTTGAAAGAGGCCAAATCAAAAGCGCTATTGCAGGGGAAGTGGTGGAAGGACCCTACCAGTCAGCGGTCAAAAATGTTGAGGCTCACGGCTTAAAGGAGAAAATCCAAGTTCGTTTAGCCAATGGCTTGGCAGCCTTTGAAGAGGCAGACCAAGTATCGGTTATCACCATTGCTGGTATGGGTGGCCGTTTGATTGCTACCATATTGGAAGAAGGCTTGGACAAGCTAGCTAATGTAGAGCGTTTGATCCTCCAACCCAATAATCGTGAAGACGATTTGCGCATCTGGCTACAGGGTAACGGTTTTCAGATTGTAGCAGAAAGCATCTTAGAAGAAGCTGGCAAGTTTTATGAAATTCTAGTGGTGGAAGCAGGACAAATGAAGCTATCAGCCAGTGATGTCCGTTTTGGACCTATCTTGTCCAAAGAAGTCAGCCCAGTCTTTGTCCAAAAATGGCAAAAAGAAGCTGCTAAGTTAGAATTAGCCCTTCATCAAATTCCAGAAAAAAATATGGAGGAACGACAAGTTTTAGTAGATAAAATTCAAGCCATAAAGGAGGTTCTCCATGCTAGCAAGTGAAGTAATACAAGCTTATGAAGCCTTTTGCCCTCAGGAATTTTCAATGGAGGGTGACAGTCGTGGCCTGCAAATCGGTACTCTAGACAAGGAGATCCAAAGGGTTATGGTTGTCCTCGATATACGTGAAGAGACGGTTGCTGAAGCCATTGAAAAGGGTGTGGACTTGATTATCGTCAAGCACGCGCCAATCTTTCGTCCGATTAAGGATTTGGTAGCCAGCCGCCCACAAAATCAGATTTACATCGACCTTATCAAGCATGACATTGCCGTTTATGTCAGCCATACCAATATTGACATCGTTGAAAATGGCCTCAATGACTGGTTCTGTCAGATGTTAGGTATTGAGGAAACGACCTATCTGCAGGAGACAGGTCCAGAACGTGGAATTGGACGTATTGGGAATGTTCAACCTCAGACATTTGGGGAATTGGCCCAACATGTCAAGCAAGTCTTTGGTCTAGATAGTCTTCGCATGGTCCATTATCACGAGAGTGATTTGCAGAAGCCTATTTCAAGAGTAGCTATCTGTGGTGGTAGCGGGCAGTCTTTCTATAAGGATGCTTTAGCAAAGGGGGCAG
>CAUQPD010000088.1:0-3716 GCA_963519935.1 uncultured Streptococcus sp. | reverse complement strand
CGTGTGGGTCTTGACCAACAGGAACGATACTGTGAAGATCAATCTTGTCACCAGCGATATTTTTAGTAATATCAGCGATGATAGAGTTAGTCGCTACAACCTTCAGTTTTTGGTTTGTAGATGCTGCATCTTTTTTCCCACTAGCACAGGCAGCTAATCCAATGATAGAAAGAAAAAGAACGAGCAATGTACCTAATTTTTTCATTAGATTCCTCCAGAAGGGTTTCCCCTTATTTATTGATTTTTTTATTTTTTAGTTTCAAGTATCGTTGCTTAGGAGAGATAAAGAAACTGATTAAAAAGAAGCTGGCGGATGTGAGCACAATGCTGGATCCTGCTGCGAGATTGAAGCTATAGCCGATAAAGAGTCCCAAGACAGAAGCGGTTGCTCCTAGGGTTGATGAAAGAAAAATCATGCTCTTTAGGCTATTAGCATAAAGGTAAGCCGTCGCAGCTGGGGTGATCAACATGGCCACGATAAGAATCGTTCCAACACTTTGCATGGCGGTGACTGACACAAGAGTCAAGAGCACCATGAGCAGATAGTGGTAGAAATTGACGGGCATTCCCATGGCTTTAGCCAAAAGCTCGTCAAAGGATGTAATCAATAGTTGTTTAAAGAAAATCGCGATAATCAAGAGAATCAATGCCCCCATACCAATGGTGATCCACATGTCCGTATCTTGGACAGCGAGGATATTCCCAAAAAGGATATGAAAGAGGTCTGTTGAACTCTTGGCAACACTAATCAAGATGACACCTAAGGCTAAGAAAGATGAAAAGGTAATACCAATGGCAGTGTCACTCTTGATGATAGAGTTTCCCTTGATGTAGGTAATGATGATGGAAGCCATCAAGCCAAAGATGATGGCTCCAATAAAGAAATCAATACCCAAGATAAAGGAAAGGGCTACGCCGGGCAAAACTGCGTGAGAGATGGCATCCCCCATGAGAGACATTCCGCGTAGGATGATAAAACATCCCACGGCTCCAGCAACGACTCCGATGACTATAGCTGTTATCAGGGCGTTTTGTAGGAAATGGAAATTTTGCAATCCATCGATAAATTCTACTATCATAGGTCACCTCCATTAAAGAAGAGCTTGCTACCATAAGCTTTTTTGAGATTGGCTTCGGTAAAGGTTTCTTCAGTTGAACCAATAGCTACCAATTCTCGATTGAGAAGCATAACTTGGTCGAAATAATGGGGGACTTTGCTGAGGTCATGATGGACGATGAGAACTGTTTTACCAGCTTTTTTAAGGTCTCTCAGCGTATTCATGATAATCTCTTCACTGATCGAGTCAATCCCGACAAATGGCTCATCTAGAAAGATGTAGTCAGCTTCCTGCACTAAGCAACGGGCAATCAACACACGTTGAAATTGTCCGCCTGAGAGCTGGCTGATTTGGCGATCAGCATAGTCTGAGAGTCCAACGATTTCAAGTGCTTCTGCCACTTTTTTCCAGTGGCTGGCCTTTAAAGTGTGGAAGAGCGGGATAGATGGATAGAGTCCCAGTGAGACACATTCCTTGACCTTGATAGGGAAATTGTAGTCGATATGGATTTTTTGCTCGACATAGGCAACTCGATGTAAAGATTTCTTGACTTCTTTGTCATCGAGATAGGCCTGACCTTCATGTGGGATAATTCCCAACATACTTTTTAATAAAGTTGATTTTCCAGCACCGTTTGGACCAATAATTCCGGTAATAGTTGGTCCGTGGAGCACTAGTGAAATATCCTTTAGTGCCAACGTCTCTTTGTAGGAGACACTGAGGTTTTCGATACTTATCATACAGTTGTTTTCCTCCTATCTTTTAATATACATTAAAAAAAAAATTAAGTCAAGTTAATTTTTGAAAAATTTAAAATAATAACTGAAAAATGAAAGAAAAGGAAAGTTCATTTTTAATTGCATTCCCAGGTAATTTTTGTTAAGCTAGCAATAACTTAAAAAAATGAAAGCGAGAACAAGATGACACGTTATCAAGATGATTTTTATGATGCAATCAATGGCGAATGGGAAAAGACAGCTGTCATTCCAGCTGATAAATCTCGAACAGGTGGTTTTATTGACCTTGATGAGGAAATTGAAGAGTTGATGCTGGTGACTACGGACAAGTGGTTGGCAGGTGAAGAAGTCCCAGAGGATGCAATCCTCGCAAACTTTGTTAAGTACCATCGTATGGTACGTGATTTTGACAAGAGAGAAGCAGAAGGGATCAAGCCTGTCCTTCCGATGCTCAAGGAATACCAAGATTTGGAGAGCTTTGCAGATTTTACTAGCAAACTAGCAGCGTTTGAACTAGCTGGTAAACCCAATTTCCTTCCATTTGGAGTTTCACCAGACTTTATGGATGCCAGAACCAATGTTCTCTGGGCAAGTGCACCAGGAACAATCTTGCCAGATACAACCTACTATGCTGAAGACCATCCTCAACGTGAGGAGCTCTTGACCCTTTGGAAGGAAAGTAGCGCAACTCTTCTCAAAGCCTATGATTTTACAGATGAGGAAATCGAAGACTTACTAGAGAAGAGATTGGAATTGGACCGTCGTATCGCAGCAGTGGTTCTTTCAAACGAAGAAAGTTCAGAATATGCCAAACTCTACCATCCATACGCTTATGAAGATTTCAAGAAATTTGCTCCTGCCCTACCTTTGGATGATTTCTTCCAAGCAGTTCTTGGACAAACTCCAGATAAGGTTATCGTAGACGAGGAACGTTTCTGGCAAGCAGCAGACCAATTCTATAGTGAAGAAGCGTGGCCTTTACTTAAGGCGACTTTGGTTTTGGCTGTGGTGAATCTGTCTACTAGCTATTTGCCAGATGAGATTCGTGTCCTATCAGGTGCCTATGGACGTGCCCTTTCAGGTGTTCCAGAAGCTCAGGACAAGGTCAAGGCAGCTTATCACTTGGCCCAAGGTCCTTTCAAGCAAGCTCTTGGTCTCTGGTATGCGCATGAAAAATTCTCTCCAGAAGCTAAGGCAGACGTAGAGAAAAAAGTGGCGACCATGATCGACGTTTATAAGGAACGTTTGGCTAAGAATGACTGGCTCACTCCTGAAACGCGTGATAAGGCCATTGTCAAACTCAATGTCATCAAGCCTTATATCGGTTATCCAGAGGAATTGCCAGAACGCTACAAGGACAAGGTAGTGGACGAAACTGCCAGCCTCTTTGAGAATGCTCTTGCCTTTGCGCGTGTGGAAATCAAGCATAGCTGGAGCAAGTGGAACCAACCTGTTGACTACAAGGAGTGGGGCATGCCTGCTCACATGGTTAATGCCTACTACAATCCTCAGAAGAACTTGATTGTTTTCCCAGCTGCTATTTTGCAGGCTCCATTCTATGACTTGAATCAGTCGTCTTCTGCCAACTATGGTGGTATCGGAGCGGTTATTGCCCATGAGATTTCTCATGCCTTTGACACAAATGGTGCTTCCTTTGATGAAAATGGTAGCCTCAAAGACTGGTGGACAGAAAGCGACTATGCAGCCTTTAAAGAAAAAACGCAGAAGGTCATCGACCAGTTTGATGGTCAAGAATCCTACGGCGCAAGGATAAACGGCAAATTAACCGTATCCGAAAACGTTGCTGACCTTGGAGGAATTGCTGCAGCCCTTGAAGCTGCCAAGAGAGAGCCAGACTTCTCAGCCGAAGAATTCTTCCACAACTTTGCTCGTATCTGGCGTATGAAAGGCCGTCCTGAGT
>CAUQPD010000087.1:0-3784 GCA_963519935.1 uncultured Streptococcus sp. | reverse complement strand
TCCAAGATATCAAAGACAAGGTTTGTTCTCGTAGGATTAAGAACTTGTTGGCTGACTTGATTGCGGAATGTGATTTCACTTTGGCTGACTTGGAAGATTTGGAAGCTGTGATTTCTAAGAAAAAAGCTAGCGCAGTTGCTGAAGTCAAATGTAATTGTATGTAAAGGAGACGCTATGTTAAATCTATTTGTATCTATTATTGTTCTAGGAATGATTGCTTTTATCCTCTTTTGGTTTTTCAAAAAACCGCAAGAAGATGCTAAGAGAGCTCAGCAAAAGAATGGCTATCAAGAAATTCGAGTGGAGGTCAAAGGGGGCTATACGCCTGAGTTGATTATTCTTAAGAAATCAGTGCCAGCCCGTATTGTCTTTGACCGTAAGGACCCTTCACCCTGCCTAGATCAGATTGTTTTCCCAGATTTTGGAGTGCATGCAGATCTGCCTATGGGAGACCAATATGTGGTTGAAATCACACCTGAAGAAGCAGGTGAGTATGGTTTCTCTTGTGGCATGAATATGATGCACGGTAAGATGATTGTAGAATAGGAGAATGATATGACTGAAATTGTAAAAGCAAGTCTTGAAAATGGTGTTCAAAAAATCCGTATCACGGCAGACAAAGGCTACCATCCAGCCCATATCCAGCTTCAAAAAGGAATTCCCGCTGAAATTACCTTTCATCGTACAACTCCTTCAAACTGTTATAAGGAAATTCTGTTTGAAGAAGAAGGCATCTTGGAACCAATCGGCGTGGATGAAGAGAAGACAATTCGTTTTACACCCCAAGAGTTGGGGCAACATGAATTTTCATGTGGTATGAAGATGCAAAAGGGAAGCTACACCGTAGTTGAGAAGACTCGAAAATCTCTATCCCTCCTACAGCGTTTTTGGATTACCAGTATCTTTACCCTGCCTCTTGTGATTATCATGATTGGGATGTCGACAGGAGGAATTAGTCACCAAGTCATGCGTTGGGGCACCTTTTTAGCTACAACACCTATCATGCTAGTAGCAGGTGGTCCATATATCCAAAGTGCTTGGGCTAGTTTTAAAAAGCACAATGCCAACATGGATACCTTGGTTGCTCTGGGAACTCTAGTGGCCTATTTCTATAGCTTAGTTGCCCTCTTCACTGGTCTCCCCGTTTACTTTGAAAGTGCTGCATTTATCTTCTTCTTCGTTCTTTTGGGAGCCGTTTTTGAGGAAAAAATGCGAAAAAATACTTCCCAAGCTGTGGAGAAATTACTGGACTTGCAGGCTAAAACTGCAGAAGTCTTGCGTGATGATAGCTATGTTCAAATCCCCTTGGACCAAGTTCATGTAGGTGACCTGATTCGAGTAAGGCCAGGTGAAAAGATTGCGGTTGATGGGGTTGTAGTCGAAGGTGTGTCCAGTATTGACGAATCCATGGTGACGGGTGAGAGTTTGCCGGTGGATAAAACCGTTGGAGATACTGTCATTGGCTCCACCATCAATAACAGTGGAACGCTTGTTTTTAGGGCAGAAAAAGTTGGCTCAGAGACAGTTTTGGCTCAGATTGTGGACTTTGTGAAGAAAGCCCAGACTAGCCGAGCACCAATTCAGGATTTGACGGATAAGATTTCAGGGATTTTTGTCCCAGCAGTCGTCATTTTAGCGATTCTGACTTTTTGGGTTTGGTTTGTCTTACTTGGGGCTAGCTTTGTGACTTCTCTGCTTTATGGGGTGGCAGTTTTGATTATCGCTTGTCCTTGTGCCTTGGGACTCGCAACACCAACGGCTCTCATGGTGGGAACTGGGCGTAGTGCCAAAATGGGTGTTCTCCTCAAGAATGGAACCGTCTTACAGGAAATCCAGAAAGTTCAAACTCTTGTCTTTGATAAGACCGGGACTTTGACGGAAGGGAAACCTGTGGTAACAGATATCATCGGCGACGAAGTAGAAGTGCTTGGATTGGCAGCTTCCTTGGAAGAAGCTTCTCAACACCCACTGGCTGAAGCCGTTGTGAAACGAGCGAGTGAAGCTGGACTTGAGTTTCAAACTGTTGAAAATTTCCAAGCCTTGCACGGAAAAGGTGTCTCAGGGCAAATCAATGGAAAACAAGTTCTGCTTGGAAATGCTAAAATGCTGGATGGGATGAACATTTCAAGCACTTATCAGGAAAAACTAGAAGAACTGGAAAAAGAAGCTAAGACAGTTGTGTTCTTGGCTGTTGACAATGAAATCAAAGGCTTGCTTGCACTACAAGATATTCCTAAGGAAAATGCTAAACTTGCCATCAGTCAGTTGAAAAAACGAGGTCTTAAAACAGTCATGCTGACAGGGGATAATGCTGGCGTGGCGCGTGCTATTGCAGATCAGATTGGCATTGAAGAGGTCATTGCAGGTGTATTGCCAGAAGAAAAAGCCCATGAAATCCATAAACTACAACCAGCTGGGAAAGTAGCCTTTGTTGGTGATGGTATCAATGACGCTCCTGCCCTCAGTGTAGCAGATGTGGGGATTGCTATGGGAGCTGGAACAGATATTGCCATCGAGTCAGCAGATTTGGTGTTGACAACTAATAACCTCCTAGGAGTGGTTCGTGCCTTTGACATGAGCAAGAAAACCTTCAATCGAATTCTGCTCAATCTTTTCTGGGCCTTTATCTACAATGTCGCCGGAATTCCGATTGCAGCAGGAGTCTTTTCAGGAATTGGTCTCGTTCTCAATCCAGAACTGGCTGGTCTAGCCATGGCCTTTAGTTCTGTATCTGTTTTGACCAGTTCACTCATGCTAAACTTTAGTAAAATAGACTAAAAGCGAGCTTGCTCGCTTTTTATACTCTTCGAAAATCTCTTCAAACCACGTCAGCTTCACCTTGCTGTAGCTATATGACACTGACTCCGTCAGTTCTATCCACAACCTAAAAACAGTGTTTTGAGCAACCTGCGGCTAGCTTCCTAGTTTGCTCTTTGATTTTCATTGAGTATTATTATAAAACAGATTCTAAAAACGTTTTCAAACTGTACTGTAATAGAGAATAAAAACTTCTGAGCACATTCTTAGGAGACCCAAAACAAATGTGGTAAAGTAGTAGAGTAAAAATTTGCTGAAACGTTTCCAATTAGTATATGAAAACGGATTTATCAAGTTTTAAAAATATTTGAAGGAGAGTTATCATTATGACTCAAGGGAAAATTACTGCATCTGCAGCAATGCTCAACGTATTGAAAACATGGGGCGTAGACACAATCTACGGTATCCCATCAGGAACACTCAGCTCATTGATGGATGCTTTGGCTGAAGACAAAGATATCCGCTTCTTGCAAGTTCGCCACGAAGAAACAGGTGCTCTTGCAGCGGTTATGCAAGCTAAATTCGGCGGCTCAATCGGGGTTGCAGTTGGTTCAGGTGGTCCAGGTGCGACTCACTTGATTAACGGTGTTTACGATGCAGCTATGGATAACACTCCATTCCTTGCTATCCTTGGATCACGTCCTGTTAACGAACTCAACATGGATGCCTTCCAAGAATTGAACCAAAACCCAATGTACAACGGTATCGCTGTCTACAACAAACGTGTAGCATACGCTGAGCAATTACCAAAAGTAATTGACGAAGCTTGCCGTGCTGCAGTTTCTAAAAAAGGTCCAGCTGTTGTTGAAATCCCAGTAAACTTCGGTTTCCAAGAAATCGACGAAAACTCATACTACGGTTCAGGTTCATACGAACGTTCATTCATCGCTCCTGCCTTGAACGAAGTTGAAGTCGACAAAGCTGTTGAAATCTTGAACAATGCTGAACGCCCAGTTATCTACGCTGG
>CAUQPD010000086.1:0-3940 GCA_963519935.1 uncultured Streptococcus sp. | reverse complement strand
AGGAAATTTATGACCTGATTGCCATTCGCTGTATCTTAGATACCCAGAGTGATGTTTACGCCATGCTGGGTTATGTGCATGAACTTTGGAAACCTATGCCAGGTCGCTTCAAAGACTATATCGCCAATCGTAAGGCCAACGGTTACCAGTCTATCCATACAACCGTTTATGGACCAAAAGGGCCGATTGAATTCCAGATTCGGACCAAGGAAATGCACGAGGTGGCTGAGTACGGGGTAGCAGCTCACTGGGCTTATAAGAAAGGCATTAAAGGACAGGTCAACAGCAAGGAATCTGCTATTGGAATGAACTGGATCAAGGAGATGATGGAGCTCCAAGATCAGGCTGATGATGCCAAGGAATTTGTGGACTCTGTTAAAGAAAACTATCTGGCGGAGGAGATTTACGTCTTTACTCCAGATGGTGCGGTTCGCTCTCTTCCAAAAGATTCAGGACCGATTGATTTTGCCTATGAAATCCATACCAAAGTCGGTGAAAAAGCGACTGGTGCCAAGGTCAATGGCCGTATGGTTCCGCTGACAACCAAGCTCAAGACAGGGGATCAGGTTGAAATTATCACCAATCCCAACTCCTTTGGTCCGAGTCGTGACTGGCTCAACATGGTCAAGACCAGCAAGGCGCGCAACAAGATTCGTCAGTTCTTTAAAAATCAAGACAAGGAATTATCCGTTAACAAGGGCCGTGAAATGTTGATGGCCCAGTTCCAAGAAAACGGCTATGTAGCCAATAAGTTTATGGACAAGCGTCATATGGACGAGGTCCTTCAAAAGACCAGCTACAAGACAGAGGAGGCTCTCTACGCAGCCATTGGTTTTGGAGAAATTGGCGCTATTACCGTCTTTAACCGCTTGACCGAAAAGGAACGTCGTGAGGAAGAACGCGCTAAGGCCAAGGCGGAGGCAGAAGAGCTTGTCAAAGGTGGCGAAGTTAAGGTCGAGAACAAAGAAACCATCAAGGTCAAGCATGAGGGTGGTGTGGTCATTGAAGGTGCTTCAGGTCTCCTCGTTCGTATTGCCAAGTGTTGCAATCCAGTGCCGGGTGACGACATTGTCGGCTACATTACTAAGGGACGCGGTGTAGCTATTCACCGTGTGGACTGTATGAATCTCCGTGCCCAAGAAAACTACGAGCAACGTCTCCTTGATGTGGAATGGGAAGATCAATTCTCAAGCAAGGAATACACTGCCCACATCGATATCTATGGTCTCAACCGTACAGGGCTCTTAAATGATGTTTTACAAGTTCTCTCAAACACGACCAAGAATATCTCAACTGTTAATGCTCAACCAACCAAGGATATGAAATTTGCTAATATCCATGTATCCTTTGGAATTTCAAACCTTTCTACGCTGACAACGGTCGTTGACAAAATCAAGAGTGTGCCAGAGGTTTACTCTGTCAAACGGACCAACGGATAATTGAATAGAAAGGCGCTTATGAAAATCATCATTCAACGAGTCAAGAAAGCCCAAGTCAGTATCGGAGGTCAGGTACGGGGAAAAATTAATCAGGGACTCTTATTACTGGTCGGTGTTGGACCAGAGGACCAAGAGGAAGATCTGGACTATGCTGTGAGAAAGCTTGTCAATATGCGGATTTTTTCAGATGAAGAAGGCAAGATGAACCTATCTGTCAAGGATATCAAGGGGGAAATCCTTTCTATTTCCCAGTTTACCCTCTTTGCAGATACCAAGAAAGGCAATCGTCCAGCCTTTACAGGTGCCGCCAAGCCGGATATGGCAGCTGCCTTCTATGAGGCTTTCAACCAAAAGCTAGCTCAGGAAGTCCCTGTTCAGACAGGTATTTTTGGAGCGGATATGCAGGTGGAGCTGGTCAATGATGGGCCAGTTACCATCATTCTTGATACTAAAAATAGATAAGAAAACCAAGCCAGTCGGCTTGGTTTTTATTTATAGACACTCCCATAAAGAGGTATGTTTGTTGTAAAAGTCGGGATAGTTTTCTCTTAGGTGGCTAGCCGTCAGATAATATAAAGTAGAATGACAACCAGTGACGATTGGCATAAGAGATGAAAATCGCTGAGAACTAGTGAAGGCTAAAAGGACAAATAATAGAAAATCGCTAATGAGCACCCCTAAATAGTAGAAGCGAGACTTTTTATTGATTTGAGGATAAATCTCAGAGAAATGTTTTTTGAGTCGGTTGACCAAGCGAAATAGCAGTAGTCCTTGAGCAAGGATGAAAATGAAGCAAAAAATCAGACCTCTCTCCAAAGAAAGTTCGTATCGGGGTCTGAAAGTTACCAACAGTAGCAAATCGCAGAGTACAATGGCTACAAAATGGATTCTAAAGAGCTTTTTCATAGGAAGACCTCCCTCTTTTATCTAGCTTCATTCTACACCAAACAAATGGGAGTTACAAGCAAAATAATAAAAAATCCCTGAAAAGAATTTCTTTCAAGGATAAGGGCTTAGTTGATTTTTTCGACATAGAGTTGTTTGGCGATATCCATACTAACTTGGAGGTCTTCACCTTTGTTGACCAGTGTAAAGGTATTGGAAAAATTATCAAACTGCTTGACTTGGACTTGGTCACCGATATGAATTTCATGCTTTTCTAGATATTTGAGTAGTTCAAAACTATCATGAACGCGAGTCAGGAGATAGGTTCCAGCTTCTTGGACGTCTGCCAGTGGTAAGTTGTTGATTTCAACCAATAGCTCCCCCTTGGCTGGGATGGTTCCTCCGTGGGGGCAGGTTTTAGGGAAACCCAGCAGTTTATCCAGTCTCTCTACGAAGAGGTCAGAGACAGTGTGCTCTAGGACCTCAGCTTCCTCGTGGATCTGGTCACTGGTATAGTCGAGATGGTGAACTAGAAAGACTTCAATCAAACGGTGTTTACGATAGAGCTCAGAGACCAGTTTGAGGCCAATATCTGTTAATAGATAGCCATTCTCCTTATCCTTGAGGATGAGATTTTCACTTTTCATGCGTTTGATCATCTCTGTTACAGCAGGTGGAGAGACCTGCATACGGGCAGCAATTTCTTTGTTGGTGATTTTTTGCATGTCCGTACCGATTTCATAAATACATTTTAAATAATCTTCTTTATTTGGAGTCATTCGTTTCCTCTTGTATATTCTCTCCATCTAGTATACCAAAAAAAGCTAGATTTCTCTAGCTTTCTGCCATAATGCTTGTGATTTTAGTCTAGTTCTTTAACTGCAGCAATGGCAGCTTCAAAGTTGGGCTCCGTGTTGATATTGTCAACGTATTCTACATAACGGATGATATTGTCAGCATCGAGAACAAAGACGGCACGTGCAAGGAGATGCCATTCGTTGATCAAGAGCGCATAATCACGTCCGAAAGAATGGTCAAAGTAGTCTGAAAGCATGATAGCATTGTCAAGGCCTTCAGCCCCACACCAGCGTCCTTGGGCAAATGGTAGGTCCATAGAAACAGTAAGAACGACAGTATTGTCGAGGTTAGCTAGTTCTTGGTTGAATCGACGCGTTTGCGTTGAGCAGATACCAGTATCGATAGAAGGGACAACACTCAAGACCTTTTTCTTTCCATCAAAGTCGGCAAGACTTTTTTTAGAGAGATCGGTTGTAGTGAGGGAAAAGTCGAGCGCCTTGTCTCCGACTTGTAGTTGTTTACCTGTAAAGGTTACAGGATTTCCTAGAAAAGTGGTCATGAAACTACTCCATTCTTTTTTTCTTTCATTTTACCTAGAATTCTCAGATTTTTCCAATGATTTGACCGGAAAGTGTAAAAAAACGCCAATTCCGTGAGAACGACGTTTTTAATGGATTACTTAGACAAACCTTCAGCAATCTTGTCAAGGTTGTATTTCATCATGTTGTAGTAGCTGTCACCTTCTTTACCTTCTTCAGCGATTGAGTCAGTAAAGATTTGTGCGTAGATTGGGATATTTGTGTCTTGTGAAACAGTCT
>CAUQPD010000085.1:0-4065 GCA_963519935.1 uncultured Streptococcus sp. | reverse complement strand
GTAAGTCTAAAGATCTCAACTTGGCGCCAGGTACTTACACCTTCCATGAGGAAGCAGCTCCAACTGGTTACCTCAAAGTAACGGACATCACTTTCCAAGTCAAACATGATGGCACAGTGGAAGTGACAAATGTTGGTGAGAAAGACTCTAAGGGTGAAGAAAACAAAGTTGCCACAAACGGTTCAACTGTAACTGTAACCGATAAAGACGATGACCTACCACGTAAGATTACCTTCAGCAAGGTTAGCCTTGGTGGAACAGAAATCGCTGGTGCACAAATCAAGATCTACAAGGGCGACAAGGCAGAAGGTACAGCCGTAGAAAGCTGGACTTCAGAAGCTGGTAAGTCTAAAGACTTGAACTTGGCACCTGGCACTTACACCTTCCATGAGGAAGCAGCTCCAACTGGTTACCTCAAAGTAACGGACATCACTTTCCAAGTCAAATACGACGGCACAGTGGAAGTGACAAATGTTGGTGAGAAAGACTCTAAAGGTGAAGAAAACAAAGTCGTAACCAACGGCTCAACAGTAACTGTAACCGACAAAGACGATGACCTTCCACGTAAGATCACCTTCAGCAAGGTAAATCTAGCGGGTGAAGAAATCGCGGGTGCAAAAATCCAAATTTTCCGTGGAGAAAAAGTTGCAGGTAATCCTGTGGCTGAATGGACTTCAAAAGCCAAACAATCACATGTACTTGATTTGACTCCGGGAGTATATACTTTCCATGAAGAGGCCGCTCCAACTGGATACTTAGCAGTAACAGATATTACATTCCAAGTTAACTACGACGGAACTGTAACAGTGGTAAATGCTAGTGGAAATCAGGTTGAGTTTAAGGATGGTAAGTTAGTAGTAACGGACCAAACTGAACCAGAAAATCCTAACCTACCAAACACTGGAAGCGAATCTGGACAAGCTGCATTAGCAGCAGGTTTAGCTCTTCTAGCTTTAGGTGCAGGTCTTGTTGCAACTAAACGAAGAAAAGAAGACTAATCTCATTTAGTAGCCAATAAGTACAGTAAAGAAAGATCAGGGATAACCCCCTGGTCTTTTTTCTATGATTCAGAATAATGAAATATGATAAATTAAACTATTTACCAGTATGGTATATGACTATTGCTAAATCTCTTCTGATTTTTACTTATATAAAATAGTTTGGATAATTATTAAGGTGTATCAAACTTATAAATAAATGGAACGTTTTGTGCATTGTTCCTTTCTGTTTGTTTAAAAGAGAAGTTGTTCGTAAGTGTTCACTATACTTAAAGAAACTTCAGTCTGATGAAAGAATTAATTTTTATGGCAGTAATTTTACACTGTGTCAATATTTTCAAAAGGCAATAACCTCATAATATTACAAAAAAAGTTAATTTTGTTTTATAATGAAATTAAAGGAGGTTTCTATATTAAAAATAGAACAAATATGATAAATATTGCACTCACATATAGTTATGAAACATGTTAATATGATGTAACTTATTCAATAACCCTCATGGATTTCAACGAATTCGAAAGGAGATGAGTGTTGAGATTTTATAATCATAGTTTGTCGTTTTAATGTTTTCGGTAATTTAGAAAGGAAGATTATGAAGAACAAGAAATTTTGGTTACCCATCCTAACTTCTCTGGCCTGTTTGCTAGGGATAATCTTTGCTCCAAATTCAGTTCAAGCAAAGGAACTGAAGAACGTTATCAGTAATATTGGAATTTGGGAGGTTGATAATGGTAAGTTTATAAAACCAGATGCGAATGGTGTTTATACACTTTCTCCTGAACATCATAACTACTCAAATTATAAATTCACTGTTGATTACGATTTGAGCGCCTATGATGGTAAATTAGAGGACGGTGATACCTTTACCTTTACTGTTCCGAGCCCTTTAACTGTTAGAAATGAAACTTTTGATTTAAAAGATAAGGAAACAGATCTCGTTATCGGAGAAACTCAAATTGTATCAAACGGGGATAATAATGGTGGTAAGGCGACTATTACATTAAAAAATCTGAAAACCTATCTTGAGAAAAAAGGTGGCTATCAAGTCCAAAACGTTAAAGGAAATTTCTTTGTTGGTTTTAGTTCTAAAAATGAATTAAGCAATGAAACGCTCCGTTTTGATAAGACGGAAACTATAAATGAAATTACCCATCAAATTAAGGTCAAAAAAGGGGAAGCCTCTGATTATTCTGAAGGAATTGGACGTGCTAATTTCAGTAAGTATCATGGTCTGATTTACAAAGAGGATTGGACATCTAGTGCTCTAAATAAGAGTGGACAATATTTACACAGTTGGTATGTTCGAGCTAATCCTAAACAAGCTGCCTATAACAAAATTGAAATTCATGACTGGGTTGACCCAAATGCCTCACCGATGCAGATGATTCCTGAAACATTTAAAGTTACGGCAGGTTGGTACGATAAATCTTATTACTTTAAAGATGAGGTGGTTTTAGAAGCTGGTAAGGATTACCAAGTAAAATGGAATGATTCTTACACAGAATTTACTTTAACAATTAACAATGCATCTTCAATTCTTGCGAAGAACGGGAAACCAGCAGCATTTCGAATTAATTATAAAACAAGTGCTCCAGCTGATGGCACGCAAGTCCAAAACAATGCTGAAATGAAGGGTGATGACCAGATTCTAACATATGACGACTATAGTAATAAGACAGTCGTTAAGCAAATCGGAAACTCAGTCGTTGCTTCTGGCGGTACAATTCAGTTAGAAACAGGTTACCGTATCATTCTTTACAAGGTCGACGAGCTGACTCATGACCGTCTAAAAGGAGCAAAATTTAAGATTACTCCTCCGGCAGGAGCTACGGCTAAAGAAGAAATTGTAACGACAAATGATGACGGAATTGCTGAATCATCTATTTACTCAGAGAGTGATATCAAGAAAGGGAACTTTACGGTAACCGAGATTGAGGCTCCTGAGGGATATGAGTTGAATCCTACTCCATTTGAGATGACTGTTGGGCAAGATGGAGCTATCAAAACAGTTACAAATAAACGTAGCAAAGCTAAAGTTAAGATTAAAGCTAATAAAAAACTTACAGGACGTGAGTTGAAGGCTGAAGAGTTTGAATTCACTTTAACAGACCAAGATGGTAAGGTGAAAGAAACTGTGAAGAATGACAAAGACGGAAACATTGCTTTCTCAGAATTGGAATTCGACAAAGCAGGGACTTATACCTTTAAAATTGCTGAAAAAGCTGGCAGTGATACAAGCATCAAGTACGACACTAAAACTGTCACGGCTACAGTTACTGTAGTAGATAAGGGCAAAGGTGCACTTGAAGCAACTGTTTCTTACGATGATGAAAAAGCTTTCGAGAATACTTACACTCCAGCAAAAACGGAAGTTCCTGTGAAGAAAGTATGGAAGGACGAGAACAACCAAGATGGCAAACGTCCAACTTCTGTCACAGTTAAATTGCTTGCAGATGGTCAAGATACAGGTAAGACACTTACATTGACTGAAGCGAACGGTTGGGCTGGAAGCTTCAAAGACCTTGATGCTGATAAAGGCGGCACACCTATCCAGTACACGGTAGTAGAAGTAACTGTTGCTGGTTACACTTCTAAGGTTACTGGTGACGCTGCATCAGGATTCACTATCACAAATAGCTATTCACCAGAAACAGTTGATGTAAAAGCAACTAAGAACTGGGATGACGCAAACAACCAAGACGGTAAACGTCCAACTAAGATTACAATCAATCTTTTAGCAGACGGTGAGAAAGTAGCATCGAAAGAGATCCAGGCAGTTGCAGACGGAACTTGGACTGCTACATTCGAAAAATTAGCAAAATATAAAGCTGGTAAAGAAATCAAGTACACTGTAACAGAAGAAGCCGTAGCCGAATACGAAGCGACTATTACAGACTTTACCATCACAAACAAATATGCTCCTAAAGAAATTGACTACAAGGTAACAAAAGTATGGAACGATGCGAATAACCAAGACGGCAAACGTCCTGAGTCCGTAACGGTTCAACTTTATAAAAAAGTAGGAAATGCAGATCCAGTAGCCGTTGAAGGTAAGAAATTGACCTT
>CAUQPD010000084.1:0-4066 GCA_963519935.1 uncultured Streptococcus sp. | reverse complement strand
GGCAGATCAATCAAGAAATTTTCCTAAATTATTCCAACCGAATTATGTGAAAATTTCTATTTCCCTTACTGAAATCCTAGGTTTTTAGGTTAATAGATAGAAGAATGAACAAGAAAAGTTTAGGGTTTTTCTATCTCTTTTGAGGATTTTGTGATATAATTAACACGTATAAAAAAAGAAGGAGTCATATCTAATGGCAAAATTGACTGTTAAAGACGTTGACTTGAAAGGGAAAAAAGTTCTCGTTCGTGTTGACTTCAACGTACCTGTAAAAGATGGCGTGATTACCAACGACAACCGTATCACTGCAGCTCTTCCAACTATCAAGTACATCCTTGAACAAGGTGGACGTGCAATCCTCTTCTCTCACCTTGGCCGTGTAAAAGAAGAAGCAGACAAAGAAGGTAAATCACTTGCTCCTGTAGCTGCTGACTTGGCTGCTAAATTGGGACAAGAAGTTAAATTTATCCCAGGTGTTACACGTGGTGCTGAATTGGAAGCCGCTGTTAACGCTCTTGAAGATGGACAAGTTCTCTTGGTTGAAAACACTCGTTTCGAAGATGTTGACGGCAAGAAAGAATCTAAAAACGATCCTGAACTTGGTAAATACTGGGCATCACTTGGAGATGGTATCTTCGTAAACGATGCATTCGGTACAGCTCACCGTGCACACGCATCTAACGTTGGTATCTCAGCAAACGTTGAAAAAGCAGTTGCTGGTTTCCTTCTTGAAAACGAAATTGCCTACATCCAAGAAGCAGTTGAAACTCCAGAACGTCCATTCGTAGCGATTCTTGGTGGTTCAAAAGTATCTGACAAGATCGGTGTTATCGAAAACTTGCTTGAAAAAGCTGATAAAGTGCTTATCGGTGGTGGGATGACTTACACATTCTACAAAGCTCAAGGTATCGAAATCGGTAACTCACTTGTAGAAGAAGACAAATTGGATGTTGCGAAAGCTCTTCTTGAAAAAGCAAACGGTAAATTGATCTTGCCAGTTGACTCAAAAGAAGCTAACGCATTTGCTGGCTACACTGAAGTGCGTGACACTGAAGGTGAAGCAGTTTCTGAAGGCTTCCTTGGTCTGGACATCGGTCCAAAATCTATCGCTAAATTTGACGAAGCTTTGACTGGTGCGAAAACAGTTGTATGGAACGGACCTATGGGTGTATTTGAAAACCCTGACTTCCAAGCTGGTACAATCGGTGTCATGGACGCTATCGTGAAACAGCCAGGTGTGAAATCAATCATCGGTGGTGGTGACTCAGCTGCTGCAGCCATCAACCTTGGCCGTGCAGACAAGTTCTCATGGATTTCTACTGGTGGTGGAGCATCAATGGAACTTCTTGAAGGTAAAGTTCTTCCAGGATTGGCAGCCTTGACTGAAAAATAAATAGTTAACTAAAAGAAGATGGTGTGACCATCTTCTTTTTAATTTAATTTATAAATAGGTGGAATTTTTCTATAAATAAAAAAAAGAGTAAATATTTGCATCCTGCCTTGTAAAGTGCTAGTATAAGAAGTAACGACTAAATTCATATAAGGAAAGGGATTAAAATGAAAAATAAAAAAGAAGTCTATGGATTTCGTAAAAGCAAAGTTGCGAAAACTTTGTGTGGTGCTGTTTTAGGAACTGCTTTGATTGCTTTTGCAGACAAAGCAGTATTTGCTGATGAAGTTACAGAGACAACTAGTACAAGTACAGTTGAGGTAGCTACTACAGGAAACCCAGCCACAAATCTACCTGAAGCTCAGGGTGAAATGAGCCAAGTTGCCAAAGAAAGCCAGGCTAAGGCTGGTACTAAAGACTCAGCTTTGCCAGTAGAAGTATCATCAGCTGATTTGGATAAAGCAGTTGCTGATGCAAAATCTGCAGGAGTTAAGGTGGTTCAAGATGAAACAAAAGACAAAGGAACAGCCACAACTGCTACAGAGAATGCTCAAAAACAAGATGAGATTAAAAGCGACTATGCTAAACAGGCTGAAGAAGTAAAGACAACAACTGAAGCATATAAAAAAGAAGTCGCAGCTCATCAGGCTGAAACAGATAAAGTCAATGCTGAAAACAAAGCAGCGGATGACAAGTATCAAAAAGATCTAAAAAGTCATCAAGAAGAAGTTGAAAAAATCAACACTGCCAATGCAACAGCTAAAGCAGAATACGAGGCTAAGCTAGCACAATATCAAAAAGATTTAGCAACTGTCAAAAAAGCAAATGAAGATAGTCAACAGGATTATCAAAATAAACTTTCGGCTTATCAGACAGAATTAGCTCGAGTACAAAAAGCTAATGCGGAAGCTAAAGAAGCATATGATAAAGCAGTAAAAGAAAATACTGCAAAAAATGCAGCGCTTCAAGCTAAAAATGAAGAAATTAAGCAACAAAATGATAAAGCCAAAGCAGACTATGAGGCTAAAGTTGCGAAATATGAAGCAGACCTTGCCAAGTATAAGAAAGAGTTGGCTGAGTATCCTGCTAAATTAAAGGCTTATGAAGATGAGCAGGCCAAAATTAAGGCTGCATTGGTAGAACTTGAAAAAAACAAGGATCAAGACGGGTACTTGTCTAAGCCATCTGCTCAGAGTTTGGTTTATGATTTAGAACCGAAAGCTCAACTGGACCTCAAAACAGAAGGAAAACTTCTTACAGCAGCAGCTGTTGATGAAGCCTTCAAGAAAGATACTGACCAATATGGCAAGAAAAATCTTCAGTTAGACAATCTCAATGTCAAGAACTTGGAGAACGGTGCAACTACTTCTTCAGTGGAATTGTATGGTAATATTGGAGACAAATCAGACTGGACAACCAATGTAGGGAATAAAACAGAAGTTAAATGGGGCTCTGTTCTTCTAGAACGTGGGCAAAGCGTAACTGCAACTTATACCAACCTTCAAAATTCATACTACAACGGTAAAAAGATTTCCAAGATTGTTTACAAATATACTGTAGATCCTTCTTCTCAATTTAAAAATCCTACTGGAAAAGTTTGGTTGGGAATCTTTAGTGATCCAACTTTGGGAGTCTTTGCTTCTGCTTACACTGGAGATGTTGAAAAAGGGACTTCAATTTTCATTAAAAATGAATTTACCTTCTATGATGAAAATGACCAACCAATTAATTTTGACAATGCCCTTCTTTCAGTAGCCTCGTTGAACCGTGAGCATAACTCTATTGAGATGGCTAAGGATTATAGTGGTACTTTTATCAAAATCTCAGGTTCATCTATCGGTGAAAAGAATGGCATGATTTATGCCACAGAAACCCTGAACTTTAAACAAGGACAGGGTGGAGCTCGCTGGACAATGTATCCAAATGGTCAGCCAGGTTCAGGTTGGGATTCATCAGATGCTCCAAACTCTTGGTATGGTGCAGGAGCTATTAGTATGTCTGGAACTACGAATCATGTTACGGTTGGTGCAACATCTGCTACTAATGTGATGTCTGTAGCAGAAATGCCTCAAGTACCTGGAAGAGATAATACTGAAGGTAAAAAACCAAACATCTGGTACTCACTCAATGGTAAGATTCGTGCCGTTAATGTTCCAAAAATTACCAAGGAAAAACCAACTCCGCCAGTAGCACCAACTGAACCACAAGCTCCTACTTATGAGACAGAGAAACCATTGGAACCGGCTCCAGTAGCACCAAGCTACGAAAATGAGCCAACTCCGCCGGTAAAAACTCCAGATCAACCAGAGCCATCAAAACCAGAAGAGCCAAACTATGATCCATTGCCAACTCCGCCGCTAGCACCAACTCCTAAACAGCTACCGACTCCTCCAGCGGTGCCGACAGTACACTTCCATTATAATAGCTTGTTGGCGCAACCTCAAATTAATAAAGAAATTAAGAATGAGGATGGAGTAGATATTGATCGTACTCTAGTAGCTAAGCAGTCTGTAGTGAAGTTTGAACTGAAAACAGAGGCTTTAACTGCAGGTCGTCCAAAAACAACTTCGTTTGTATTGGTAGATCCACTTCCAACGGGCTATCAGTTTGATTTGGAAGCGACCAAGGCTGCAAGCAAAGGTTTTGAAACAAGCTATGACAAAGCTAGTCACACTG
>CAUQPD010000083.1:0-4139 GCA_963519935.1 uncultured Streptococcus sp. | reverse complement strand
TCTATTCGTCAACCAATCTTTTTAGTTGGTAAGGCAAATAAAACAATTGTAGGAAGAGACTAGCCCCTACAAGAGCCAACAAGGCTATTTTTTCTTGAAAAACCACTGCTCCGACCAGCAATTCCAGCAAAAGAACTGCACTTCCCACACCAAGCACAATCTGTTTCAATCCCTTCTCTTTCTCCCCTTTTTCTAGTGGAAAGAGCTGGGTCAAGTATTGGTAATCAAAGGCATGATAGAGGGCCAGCAACTGAAAGAGCAAGAGGTAGTTAAATAGAACCACCACTGCTGTCGCAATCCAAGCTTGCTCAATAAAGAGCAAAGCTAACAAGGATAGGAGCAAAAGACGCAAACTAAGCGCAAAGAGATCTCCATTTCGCAGGTAAGAACGAAGATAGAGGTTTTGCCAAATTTTCCCAGGTACCTTCTGAACAGTCTTTAGGATAAAATCCAGATAAGCGCGACGTTTGACACTATTTGAAACGCCCTTGACCTGAGTAAAGAGAGCAAAGAAACGAAGCAAGACTTGCTTGCGCTTGCTTTCTTGGGAAATGACATAGTCCCAGTCAATTCCGTTCTCAGTAAAAAATTTACTGGCTTTTTGACGAAAGAGGAGATATTTTCCAGCTCCCAATAAAACCACATAGATGAGAAAGACTGGAAAACCATAGCCCATGGCTAAAAATAAGGGCGCAAATAAAAGCAAGAAAAGGGTTTGGACAAAGAGCCAAAAGACCAGTGAGCGCATCGTCTGCCCTTTGAGGTGAGACTTAACCTCCTCTTCACTGACTAAGAGAAAGAGCTTGTCAGGTCCTTCCATATAGGTCGCGATTTCTCCCCAAGCCAAAAGCAAGATAGATACAATTCCCAAAAACAAGAGAATAGGCCAATGATTTTCAGGAAAATCTTGCAAGAGTTGACTGTACTGGTAAGCTAGAAAACCGATGAGAACTAGCAGAAACAAGACAAAGTGGTCATTTAGGACATAACGTAGATAACCGACACACTCCTTACGAAAAGCCTGCTTTCGCTTTAAAAACAAGTCTTTCATAGCTCCTCCTCTTTGGTCAGAGCCAAGTAAATATCATTCAAACTAGCTTCAGGCATATCAAAGGCTTCGCGCAGTTGCAGGAGATTTCCCTTAGCACGCACCTCCCCCTTGTGGAGAATGACAAAGGCATCACACATCTTCTCCGCCGAATCCAGCACGTGGGTACTCATGAGGATAGACTTGCCTTTTTGCTTTTCTACTTCCAAAAGCTGAATCAAGTCAGAAATAGCCAGCGGATCGAGCCCAAGGAAAGGCTCATCCACGATAAAGAGGCTAGGATCTACCACAAAAGCACAGATAATCATGACCTTCTGCTTCATCCCTTTGGAGAAATGAACCGGAAACCAGTCTAACTTCTGATCCAAACGGAACATTTTTAACAAAGGTCCTACTCGCTCAAAAGCTATATTTTGCTCAATACCATAAGCCATGGCAACCGTTTCGATATGCTCTCTGAGGGTCAATTCCTCATACAGACTAGGCGTTTCTGGGATATAGCCAATCTGCTTGCGATAGCTGGTCGCATCTTCTCGCAGGGTGAGACCATTAATCTTGATTTCTCCACTGTAAGGTGTTAACAGACCAATAATCTCATTGATTGTCGTTGATTTTCCAGCACCGTTGAGACCAATCAAACCGACCAACTGCCCACTTTCAACTGTAAAGGACACATCTTTCAAGACAGGAACGTGAACATAGCCTCCTGTCAGGTTTTTAATTTTTAACATATTTTCTCCGAATCTGGTATAATGTAGCTATATTATATCAAAATTCAATACAGTAGAGGTAGATTTTATGTCAGATTGCATTTTTTGTAAGATCATCGCAGGGGAGATTCCTGCTTCAAAAGTATACGAGGATGAGCAGGTTCTTGCCTTCCTTGATATCTCTCAAGTAACACCTGGACATACCTTAGTAGTGCCAAAAGAACATTATCGCAATCTTTTGGAGATGGATGCCGCAAGTGCCAGCCAACTCTTTGCCCAGGTGCCAACAGTGGCTCAAAAAGTCATGAAGGCTACCAAGGCTGCCGGCATGAATATCATCGCCAACTGTGAGGAAGTTGCTGGTCAAACAGTCTTTCATACTCACGTGCATCTCGTACCTCGCTACGGTGCAGACGATGACCTCAAGATTGACTTTATCGCCCACGAACCTGACTTTGACAAACTTGCCCAAGTCGCTGAAACCATTAAAAACGCTTAAGGAGATGCCATGAAACTATCCAATCTATTGCTATTTGCAGGAGCTGCAGCTGGAAGTTATTTTGTCGTGAAAAATCGCCAAGCCATTCAGGATGAAGTGCTAGATACAACTGACCGCGTCCAAGCTATCAAGGATGATTTGGATATCATCCAAAACAGCCTACAAATCATCGACCAACAAAAAAACCTTATCAAGGAATACCAAAAAGATTTGACCTACAAGTTCAAAGTTTTAGAAAAAGATTTCCAAACCAGAATGGCGGTTCTCCAAGAAGAAAAACAAGAATAAGAAAGCCTCCAACTTTCCTTAATTCCATTTTGGGTTACTAGATTTGAACAGAAAAAGGAGGCAATGAAAATGAAACAGTTTGTAAAAGTTCTAGCGAAGGTCATCGCGATCCCTTGCGGCTGCCTCTGCCTGCTTGCAGCCCTAGCATTTCTACTAGTGGCCAATCTTTTCAAGGCTTCACCGAGTGACATCCGTGAGGGGAATGAAGCCTTAAAACAAATCTTTATCTCTCTTGACATGCCTCCTGAGAAAGTAGAATCAAATGGAAGGTATCAATTTGAGGGTGGAGGCTTACATTTTTATGTTACTTTCTCTGATGATGTCATCAATAGCCACCCCGTCCTAAAAGAAAGTCCAAAACTCACCAAAAACCGACTGGAAGTCTATGTCCTCCAGACAGGAGAGATTTCCTACTATAAAGTAGGGGATAACTTGTTCAATCATGGTTTATTTCAGTTTTTAGAGAAGGAGGGCGAGAAGTATTTCCAAGAAAAAGGAAAGAAATTTAACCCTAATTACTCACTTCTCTTTTGGAATAATCAGGAAAGTTTTAAAAAGGGAATCGCATTCTATGAAAAAGCTTTGACCTTAGTAGATATTCAGGATAATTCGGCGATTAAGCGCATTGACACCGTCACCGTTAAGCCTGGAAAGGAAGAGGAATTCAAGCAACTCATCCAGGAGATGGATGTGGCTGGCTTGCTCACTCAAAAGTATAAATAGTACACTAACTGGAGAATGATTTCTCGATACTAAATTTTTAATGATAACACAAAAAGAGCCCGCCGGCTCTTTTTACTTTATTCTCCTTCAAAGGCATCTTTTATATGGTCAAAGAAGCCTTTTTTCTTTGGATTGACTTTCAAGTCACCTGCAGCTGCGAACTCTTTAAGCGCTGCTTTTTGGCGGTCGTTCAAACCTGTCGGAGTCACGACATTGACAGTAACGTATTGGTCACCAACGGCACCGCCACGAAGGCTCGGTGCTCCCTTGCCACGCAGACGGAATTTCTTGCCAGTCTGAGTTCCTTCTGGGATAACCAATTCAACATCTCCATGCACGGTTGGAATTTCCACAGTATCTCCAAGAGTAGCTTGGACAATATTAAGATTTAACTTGTAGAAAATAGTTGTTCCTTCACGTTCAAACTTATCGCTAGCTTCCACAGAAACTACTACATACAAGTCACCATAAGGTCCACCGTTAAAGCCTGCTTCACCTTGACCAGCTAGGCGAATTTGTTGACCAGTTTCCACACCAGCAGGAATTTTCACATGTACGCTATGAGCTTGTTTTTCATGACCTGTTCCATGACAAGTTGTACATGGATCCTTGATTTCTTTTCCGCGACCATGACAGACATCACAGGTTACTTGGCGACGCATCATGCCAAGCGGAGTCTGTGTATCGACGTTAATGACACCAGCACCATGACAGCGTCCACAAGTGACTGGACTTGTTCCTGGTTTAGCACCAGATCCATTACATGTACGACAGCTAGCTTCACGATTGTATTTAACTTCTTTTTCCGTTCCGAAGATAGCTTCTTCAAAGGTCAAGTTCACACGATACTGGAGGTCATCCCCTTGACGAG
>CAUQPD010000082.1:0-4143 GCA_963519935.1 uncultured Streptococcus sp. | reverse complement strand
AAACCAACAGTTTCTTGTCAGCGGCTTCCTTCCAGGAAACAACTCGTGTCCTTACAGATGCGGCCATCCGTGGTAAGAAAGATCATCTCCTTGGACTCAAAGAAAATGTTATCATCGGTAAGATCATCCCAGCAGGTACTGGTATGGCTCGCTACCGTAACCTTGAACCACAAGCTATCAATGAAGCAGAATATCTGGCTCCAGAACAAGAAGGGACAGAAAATGCTCCAGTAGAAGAAGCTGTAGAAATCCAAGTTGAAGAAACAGTAGAATAAAAGCAAACAAGAGAACCTTTGGGTTCTCTTTGTTTTATTTCAGAAAATTTTCCCACTTTTTCATAAAGTATGGTAGAATAGAAGAACTAAAATGCCAAGGAGGTGTCCGTATGGAACAAACATTCTTTATCATTAAGCCAGATGGTGTGAAAAGAGGGCTGGTTGGCGAAATTCTGCAAAGAATGGAACAACGAGGTTTCAAACTCGAAAAATTAGAGTTACGTTCAGCAGTTTCAGAAGCTTTGATTGATCAACACTATCAAGACTTGGTTGAAAAAAGTTTTTATCCTCCTATCCGTCAGTTTATGACTTCAGGACCGGTAGTGGTGGGCATTCTATCAGGACCGAAAGTGATTGAAACTTGGCGGACCATGATGGGTGCTACTCGTCCAGAAGAAGCTCTGCCAGGAACTGTCCGAGGAGATTTTGCCAAGGCTGCAGGAGACAATCAAGCCATTCAAAATGTAGTTCATGGCTCCGATTCTGAAGCTTCTGCAAAACGTGAAATTGCTCTCTGGTTTAAGGATTAGACTGGTAAAAGAACAGTTCTGTACACAACAGAGCTGTTTTTTGGTCAGTTGAGCACAAAAAAAGGACACTTGAGGCGGTAACGATCATTTCAAACTCCTCACAAGGTATAATCCCATATAGGGAGGGAAAAGAAATGGTAAAATCAATTCGCCTATTGTTACTGATTGCAGTCGTCCAGATTAGTTTTTCTAGTTGTCTATTATGGAAAGAATCCTTTTTATCTTTAAAACAGACCAATGCTTATTTTTTAATTTTAATAGTAGGAATTTCTGTTTTGTGCGCTGGGATAAATTATTTCCATACAGCAGACCAGTCTAGACATAGTATTTTACATGTTCAAAAGAAAGTGAGTCTTGTTTATTGCCTCCTTTTAGTAGTCAATCTTCTGGCAACCTGTCTGGTTCTCTCAGAAAGCATCCAAACCACTAGCAAATTGCAGCAGGAATTGGTTGACCTCTTTTTACCCTCCTTCTTTTTCTTGCTAGGAGTAGATCTATTGATTTTCTTACCTTTTGATAAAATTTTTCGCGATATAGAAAATCACCTAAATAAAAAGAAAACAGTCGTCATTTCCGTTCTAGCTACGATAGTTTTCTTGAGGAACCCCATAGTGATTTCCTCGATTCTTCTTTATATCAGTGTTGGTTTTCTATGCGCACGTTTCCTTTTTCCCAAATGTATCCAAAGGGAAATCTCCTTTTATGGACACCTGATTCGGGATATCATGTTTGTTTTTTCAATAGTTGTATTCTTTTAAGTAGAGGAGAATTTTTCAAAATTGTTATAGTAAGTTCATAAAGAAAATTCACACAAAAGAAAACTTTTTGGTATAATAGTAGCATGCGCACAAAAAATGAAGAAGAGCTTCTAGCTCTCGGAGAAAGATTAGGTCATTTGCTTCAAAAAGACGATGTTCTGATCTTGACTGGAGAGTTGGGAGCGGGTAAAACAACCTTTACAAAAGGCCTTGCTAAGGGCTTGGATATCCGTCAAATGATTAAAAGTCCAACCTATACCATTGTCAGAGAGTACGAAGGGCGTTTGCCACTTTACCACTTGGATGTCTACCGTATCGAAGGTGATGCTGATTCTATTGACTTGGATGAGTTTCTCTTCGGTGGTGGTGTGACTGTTATTGAGTGGGGGCATCTTTTGGGTGAAGATTTACCAGATTCTTACTTGGAGTTGGAAATTTTGAAAGAAGCTGAGGGTCGTTGTCTTCATTTTACGGCTCATGGCTCTCGGGCTGAACAACTCATCAAGGAGCTTCAAGATGGAGTATGAGTTGTGTATTCGTGAGGCAGAGATTTCAGATGCTACAGCCTTAATTGCATTTTTAGATTGTGTCGGTCAAGAGACAGATTTTACCAGCTTGGATGAAAATGGTATTATGATGACAGCTTCTGAAATGGCTCTTTTTATCGAAAAACAAGCTGCATCAGAGAATCAAATTACTCTCCTCGCCTTACTGAATGATGAGATTGCAGGAGTTTTAAATATCACAGCGGACCAACATTTAAGAGTTCGACATATCGGTGATGTTTTTCTAGCAGTTCGAAAGAAATTCTGGAACCAAGGCTTGGCGACTATACTTCTAGAAGAAGGCATCGAGTGGGCTAAAGTCAGTGGCGTCTTGCGCCGTTTGCAACTTAGTGTACAAAAACGAAACGAGGCTGCGATCCACCTCTATTCAAAAATGGGATTTATAACAGAAGGCTTGCAAGAAAGAGGAGCCTATTTAGCAGAAGGGACATTTTTAGATGTTTGCCTTATGGGCAGACTGATAGATGAATAACGAGATGATCAAAAAATTAATTGGAATGGTGCTAGGTTTCCTAGCAGTAACAGTTTTAGGTGTAGCGGTTTATGGCTATACCATCTACCAACAGGGAACAGAAACCCTAAGTAAAAAGACTTACAAAAAAATCGGGGAAGAAACCAACGTTATCGAAGCGACGGAGCCTCTGACCATCCTTTTGATGGGTGTAGATACGGGAAATGTGGAACGTACAGACCCGTGGGCGGGAAATAGTGATTCCATGATTCTCTTGACGGTTAATCCTAAAACAAAGAAAACCACTATGATGAGTTTGGAACGGGATATTTTGACCAAGATTGAGACTGGAAACGGTCAAGTTCAGGAAGCTAAACTCAATGCGGCCTATGCTAATGGTGGTGCGGAACTTGCAATTTCTACTATTCAAAAGATGATGAATATCCACATTGACCGCTATGTGATGGTTAACATGCAGGGGCTTCAACAATTGGTGGATGCAGTTGGTGGGATCACCGTCAACAATACACTCGGTTTCCCAATTTCGATTGCTGACCAAGAGGAGTTTAATAAGATTTCTATCGGTGTTGGAGAACAAACCTTGAATGGGGAGGAAGCTCTGGTGTATTCACGGATGCGTTACCAAGACCCAGAGGGAGACTATGGTCGTCAAAAACGTCAACGTGAAGTTATTCAAAAGATCGTTGAGAAGGTTTTGAGCCTAAACAGTGTGAGTCATTATCAAGGTATCCTCAAAGCTTTGAGTGATAACATGCAGACCAATGTGGACTTGTCAGCTAAGAGCATTCCACAATTGCTTGGCTATCAAGATTCTTTCAAGAATATCGAAACGCATCAATTGCGTGGGGAAGATGCTGAGCTACAGGGAATTTCTTATCAGATTGTCACTTCAGAACATATGCTTGAAATGCAAAATCTCTTGCGTAGTTCACTAGGTAAAGAGCCGGTGACAGAATTGGAAACCAATGCGGTACTGTACGAAACAGCCTTTGGTCGGACAGCACCTTCAACCAGTACGAACGCTTCAAACGAAGAAGCAGAATAAGAAAAGAATCAAATCGTGGGAAATTTCCTGCGATTTTTTCAAAAAAATTCGAATAGATAAGTAGGAGGAAACATGAAAGCAGAAATTATTGCTGTCGGAACAGAAATTTTAACAGGGCAGATTGTCAATACCAATGCTCAGTTTTTATCAGAGAAACTAGCCGAAATCGGGGTAGACGTCTACTTCCAAACAGCTGTTGGAGATAATGAAGCTCGTCTTTTGTCCTTGCTTGAGATTGCGAGTCAACGTAGCAATCTTGTGATTTTGACAGGAGGCTTGGGACCAACTGAGGATGATTTGACCAAACAAACTCTGGCAAAATTTTTGAGAAAAGATCTAGTGTTTGACCCTCAAGCTCAAGAGAAATTGGATATCTTTTTTGCCCATAGACCTGACTATGCTCGGACACCAAATAATGAGCGCCAAGCCCAAATTATAGAAGGGGCAACTCCACTGCCAAATGAGACAGGTTTAGCAGTAGGAGGGGTGTCGGAAGT
>CAUQPD010000081.1:0-4151 GCA_963519935.1 uncultured Streptococcus sp. | reverse complement strand
TGGTAAAGAGTCGATGATTAGCTTCTACTACGAAAACATCCACACAAGGGAAGGTGACTCCGCGTTCCAATATTGTCGTACTGATCAGTATTGTTAATTCTCCATCTCGAAAAGCTTGCACTTGCTCTAATCGGTCTTCTGTGATAGAAGATACAAAACCGATATTCTCATCTGGGAAATGCACCTGTAGTATTTCTTTTAGTTTTTCGCCTTTCTTAATCTCTGATGCAAAAATCAGTAAGGGATAACCTGTTCTTCTCTGTTTCTCAATATAAGTCTTTAACTTAGTTGACAATTGATTTTTCTCTAAACAGTGATTAAAATCCGATAACCAGACTGGTTTAGGAATAATCAAAGGATTTCCATGAAACCGTCTCGGCAAGCTTAATCGTTTTAATTCTCCTGTGCGAACCTTCCTATCTAACTCATCTGTAGAAGTTGCTGTAAGGAATATCCTCAATCCATCCTCCTTTACACTATTCTTTACAGCATAGTAGAGCATAGTGTTGTCAACATAAGGAAAGGCATCTACCTCATCCACTATCAACAAATCAAAAGCATGATAAAATTTTAATAACTGATGAGTTGTTGCAATTACTAGGGGAGTTCGAAAATAGGGCTCTGATTCGCCATGGAGTAGCGCTATATCGCAAGCAAAGTCATTCTGCAGTCGCTTATACAGTTCTAAACATACATCAATTCGAGGACTGGCCAAACAAACTGCACCACCATCATCAATCACTTTGGCCACAACTTGATAAATCATCTCTGTCTTTCCAGCTCCTGTCACAGCATGAACTAAAGTCGGTTCTTTCTTTTCGAATGCTCGAATCAACCCCTCTGATACCTTTTCCTGAAAAGGGGTTAACTGACCACGCCATTTGAGAACATCTTGCTTAGGAAAATTCTCCTGCGGAAAATAGTATAAAGCTTGATCACTCCTGACTCTCTTCATCAGCAAACACTCCCTACAATAGTAGGCGCCAATAGGCAAATACCATTCTTCTAGAATCAAACTATTACAACGTTGACAAAACAGTTTCCCCTTCTCTTTTCTCATTGCTGGCAGATTCACTGCTTCCTGTCGTTCTTCTTCCGTTAATTCTTTCTCAGTAAACAAGCGACCGAGGTAATTTGGATTTACTTTCATACTTTAATATTCGTAAAAATATAGCGCTTTAGGTATTTTTTTAGTACAATTAAATCATGGAATTTAGAACAATTAAAGAGGATGGACAAATCCAAGAAGAAATCAAAAAATCCCGATTTATCTGTCATGTCAAGCGTGTTTATAGCGAAGAAGAGGCTCGTGACTTCATCACTACCATCAAAAAAGAACACTATAAAGCCACCCATAACTGCTCTGCTTTTATTGTAGGAGAACGCAGTGAAATCAAACGTACGAGTGATGATGGTGAACCTAGTGGTACTGCTGGAGTCCCTATGCTCGGAGTCTTAGAAAATCATAATCTTACCAATGTCTGTGTAGTAGTTACCCGCTACTTTGGTGGCATCAAACTAGGTGCTGGTGGTTTGATTCGTGCTTATGCAGGTAGCGTAGCCTTGGCTGTCAAAGAAATTGGCATTATTGAAATCAAAGAACAGGCTGGCATAGCCATTCAGATGTCTTACGCTCAGTATCAAGAATATGGCAATTTCCTTAGAAAGCATCATCTCATGGAGCTGGATACAAACTTTACAGATCAAATTGCTACAATGATCTATGTTGATAAGGAAGAGAAAGAAAATATCAAAGCCGCTCTTGTTGAGTTCTTTAATGGAAAAATCACTTTAACTGATCAAGATTTACGAGAAGTTGAAGTTCCTGTAAACTTAGTGTAAACAAAGGAGAAATACATGGCGTTTGGGAAATTTATTCAAGGACTTGCTGGAAACTTTAGCGAGGAAAACAAAGAGACTCTTATTAAAGAATATGGACAATATCTACTAGAGAATGAAGAAATTCAAAGTGGATATAAACTTATTCGCGATTCAATTATCTTTACAAATATCCGTATTATTTTTACAGATAAGCAAGGTGCTACTGGTCGCAAGACGTCTGTTAAGTCACTCTTTTTGATGAACATTGTAAACGTTGAAATGGAAACTGCTGGAGCAGGTATAGATGATAGTGAGATTACGATCACTTATTTAGAAAATGTCTTTCTAAAAGCACATAATGAGCATCTGAGTTTCCATAAATTTGAATTCCCTAAAAAAGCGGACATCCTTCCGCTTTACACCTATTTATTAGAATTGGCTTATCACAATCGATTAAAAATTAATGGCTTAGACTTTTGATATAAAAAAATCCTATCACTTTGATAGGATTTCTATATTTTACAAATAGCCTTAAGCGCGTTATACTAGTATCATCTTATACAAAGAGGTATATCTATGGCTATTTATAACAATATCACTGAACTTATTGGACAAACACCGATTGTTAAACTTAACAACATTGTTCCAGAGGGTGCTGCAGACGTCTATGTTAAACTAGAAGCCTTTAACCCAGGATCTTCAGTCAAAGACCGTATTGCCCTTAGCATGATTGAAAAAGCGGAACAAGATGGTATTCTAAAACCGGGAGCTACTATTGTTGAAGCAACGAGTGGAAACACTGGTATCGGTCTTTCATGGGTTGGTGCTGCTAAAGGATATAAAGTTGTTATCGTCATGCCTGAAACGATGAGTGTGGAACGACGCAAGATTATCCAAGCCTATGGTGCTGAACTCGTCCTCACTCCTGGTAGCGAAGGAATGAAAGGGGCTATTGCCAAAGCTCAGGAAATCGCTGCTGAACGTGACGGCTTCCTTCCACTCCAATTTAATAATCCAGCTAATCCAGAAGTGCACGAAAGAACAACAGGAGCTGAAATACTGGCTGCTTTCGGTTCTGATGGACTAGATGCTTTTGTGGGTGGTGTTGGTACTGGTGGAACGATCTCAGGTGTTTCTCACGCTCTTAAAGCAGCAAATTCAAACATTCAAGTTTATGCAGTTGAGGCAGACGAGTCAGCTATCTTGTCTGGTGAAAAACCAGGACCTCACAAAATTCAAGGTATCTCAGCTGGATTTATTCCTGAAACACTTGATACAAAGGCCTATGATGGTATCGTCCGCGTAACGTCAGATGATGCTCTAGCACTCGGACGTGAAATTGGTGGAAAAGAAGGCTTCCTTGTTGGGATTTCTTCAGCTGCAGCGATTTACGGGGCAATTGAGGTTGCCAAGAAATTAGGTACAGGTAAGAAAGTCCTTGCTTTAGCACCAGATAACGGCGAACGTTATTTGTCTACAGCACTCTATGAATTTGAAGTGTAGCCTCCTAAATGCACTTAGCCCTTATTAAAGGGCTTTTTGTTTACTCATACAGAATCTACTCTCTAGACCAAAAGAAAAAGGAAGCAAATCGCTTCCTTTTCTATTAGTTATTCAAGGCTGCTGCCATTGTAGCTGCAACTTCTGCTTCAAAGTCGTTTGCAGCTTTCTCAATACCTTCACCAACTTCAAAGCGAGCGAACTCAACTACTGAAGCATTTACTGATTCAAGGTAAGCTTCAACTGTCTTGCTGTCATCCATGATGTATACTTGTGCAAGAAGTGTGTATGCTTGGTCAACTTTAGTGTTGTCAAGCATGAAGCGGTCCATTTTACCTGGGATGATTTTGTCCCAGATTTTTTCTGGTTTGCCTTCTGCAGCCAACTCAGCTTTGATATCAGCTTCAGCTTGAGCAATCACTTCATCAGTCAATTGTGCTTTTGATCCATACTTCAAGTGTGGAAGAGCTGGTTTACCAACCATTGCACGGCTTTCGTTGTCTTGATCAATTACGTGGTTCAATTGTGCCAACTCATCTTTAACGAATTGCTCATCCAATTCTTTGTAAGAAAGAACTGTTGGTTTCATCGCAGCAATGTGCATTGAGATTTGTTTAGCAAGCGCTTCGTCTCCACCTTCGATTACAGAGATAACACCGATACGTCCACCATTGTGTTGGTATGCTCCGAAGTGTTGTGCATCTGTTTTTTCAAGCAAAGCAAAACGACGGAATGAGATTTTTTCACCGATTGTAGCTGTTGCAGATACATATGTAGCTTCAAGAGTTTCACCTGAAGGCATTGTCAAAGCAAGAGCTTCTTCGTTGTTA
>CAUQPD010000080.1:0-4185 GCA_963519935.1 uncultured Streptococcus sp. | reverse complement strand
CGGCCTGCAATACCGTAGTTAGGAACCATTGGCTCTTCGTGCATAGTTGGACCAACACCATGACCAACCAAATCACGTACGACACCATAACCGCGACTTTCAGCGTATTCTTGAATGGCTGCACCGATATCACCGATTCGATTGCCAACAACTGCTTTCTCAATCCCTATATACATAGCTTCCTTGGTCACGTCCATCAAGTTTTTCACTTCTTCAGACGGTGTACCAACCGCATAAGCCCAACATGAGTCAGCTAAACCACCAGTATAACTTTGGGTGTATTTTTTCATTTGCTCAACATTGTTGAAGTTAAGTTTAGAGACATTGAGGTCGGATTTGGCAATCGGACCACCCAGTACCATGTCAACCTTGAGCAAATCGCCATCTTTCAAGATGTAATGACGTGGAAAAGCGTGAGCTACTTCGTCGTTGAGAGAGCAACAAGTGGCATAGGGGTAATCCATGACTGCACCATCCACGCCAATCTGTAAAGGAAGGAAATTCTCCTCTTTACAACGTCGACGAACGTACTCTTCAACTTCCCACATATCCACGCCTGGCTTAATCAAATCACGTAAGCCGATATGGATACTTGCTAGGAAATCACCAGCCTTGTCCATGGCTTCGATTTCACGTGCTGATTTTAAAGTTATCATTTTTTCTCCTAGATTCTAATTAATTTTAACCGTAACATTTGCTTTTGAAACAATCTGATGACCATGATAAATATCATAATCAATAATAGCTGAGCGTCTCGTGTGGTGAATAATACGAGCCTGAATCCGCAAAGTATCATCTATCTGTACAGCCTGCAAGAAATAAATCAACATCTGTTCAATGATGAGATTACGTCCGCTATTGACAACGAGGTCTTGGGTCATATGGTTGAGGATTTCAGCTAAGACTCCATTAGCAAGGACCCCATTTTTCTCCAGCATGAAGGGCTCAACAGTTATGACGACTTCATCATGATGATAAGAGAGTTTTTGCCCGATTTGCTCGGAGAAAGTCGGCAAAGCTGAAACTTGGGAACGGCTCATCTTTTCCATGACATCTCGTCGTGTTACGACACCGAGCAAGGTTTGGTTACTTCGGACAACGGGAACCATCTCAAAGTCTTCTGCGATCATCCGTTGACTAACATTGGCAATATTGGTCGCTAAGCCTGTTACAAAGATACTACGTGTCATCACCTTGTCAATCGTTGTGCTGGGGGATTTATCTCCTGCGTCACGCATAGTAACAACCCCAACAACCACTTGGTGTTGGTTAATGACTGGGAAACGACTACTTCTGTTCTTACGGACCAAGTCTAGATAGTCTTTTACTGTATCCGTTTCTCTCAAAAAACCATACTCATGACTGGGACGATAGAGCTTCTCGACTGTTAAAATGTCTGTTTTGATTTGAACATTTGAGAGAGCTTTGTTAATCATGGTTGCGACTGTAAAAGTATCATGCTTACTTCTCAGAACTGGGATACCTTTTTTATTGGCCAACTCAAGAACATCGTCCTGCACATGAAAACCTCCAGTCACAAGGACTGCATTTTCATTTTCCAGCGCTAAAAGTTGAATGCGAGTGCGGTCTCCTACGATCAACAGACCACCATCATGGAGATAAGACAGGATATTTTGCTCTGTCATAGCTCCAATGGAGAATTTGCTAAACTCTCTCTCCAACCCTTCCTGACCAGCTAAAACTTCAGAGGAGGTGACTTCAGCAATTTCAGCATAGGTTAGCCTCTCAATAGCCACTTTCTGGGACTTGACCCGTATAGTTCCACTACGTGGCCGAGTTTCAACAATTCCACGATTTTCAGCTTCTTTGATAGCTCGGTAGGCTGTTCCGTCACTAACACCTAGGTGATTGGAAATACTGCGAACGCTAACTCTCTTCCCAATTGGCAACTCTTCCAGATAGGACAAAATTTCCTGGTGTTTACTCATTGAATTCTCCTTTTATGTATCGAAATTCAAGATAGTCCCTCATTTTTCGTGTATAGCGATCGCTCCCCTTAAACTGTCGTACGAGGCTAAAGCCTGATTTTAAGGCTACTTTTTGACTAGCTTGATTCTCCAGATGAGTGATGATGGATAATTGTTTTAAACCAAATTCTTCAAAGGAAAGCTGACAAAGCTTTGTAACCACTTCTGTCATAAAACCTTGTGACCAAGAATCCTTTTTTAAGAAGTAACCAATTTCTGCTTCTTTTTTGATTTCATCGATTTTTTCAAATTTAATGGAGCCAATCATTTCCTGATTTCCTTGAAGACAAATTGCCCAAACACCTAGAGGATTCTTCATAAAATAGTTAGCAAGTGCGTACTGACTTTCTTCCAAAGTTGATTGAGTGGGGAAAATAAACTGTAAATTCTCAGGGTTTGAAGCAATCTCGAAAAACGCTTGACTGTCACTAAAAAAGAAAGGACGCAAATACAAGCGCTCCGTTTCAAAAAAAGAAAACATTGCTAATTTGGTCCAAATATTCATAATCACCTCAACGGCTTAGTCTTCAACGAGTGTAATATCTGCCCCAAGACTACGCAATTTTTCAATAATATCTGAGTAGCCACGAAGGATAAACTCAATATTCGTAATTTCAGTCTGACCTTGAGCCATCAAGCCAGCGATGACAAGTGCAGCACCAGCTCGCAAGTCTGTAGCTTTTACACTTGCCCCGTGTAACTTACGACCACCGTTGTAAATAATGTGATCGTTTGTAGTCGTAATATCCGCATCCATTTTTGCTAACTCAAAGACATGATTAACACGTTTCTCATAAATCGTATCAATAATGGTTCCACGACCTTGGGCAGTTAGTAAAAGTGGCGTGATAGGCTGTTGCAAATCAGTTGCAAACCCAGGATAGGGTGCAGTTTTGATATTGATGGCTCTCAAATCGGACTGTTCTTCAACGAAGATGCTGTCTTCTGAGACCGTCATACGAACGCCCATTTCCTCTAGTTTAGCGATAAACCCTTCTAAGTGTTCATAGAGAACGTTGTTAATACGAATTCCTTTTCCTACCGCTGCAGCAAGTGAAATATAGGTTCCAGCTTCGATACGGTCTGGAATAACTTGGTGACGAGTCCCATGAAGTTTCTCGACACCATCAATAATGATAATATCAGTCCCTGCACCACGAATATGGGCCCCCATGTTGTTCAAAAGGGTAGCAACATCGATAATTTCCGGTTCACGAGCCGCATTTTCAATAACAGTGCGTCCCTTAGCTTTAACTGCAGCAATCATGGTGTTAATCGTTGCACCAACGCTGACGGTATCCATGTATATACTTGCGCCATGAAGCCCCTTACCTTGGGCAGATAAATTCATATTATCTCCCTCATAGCTGACCTTGGCACCCATGGCTTCAAAGGCTTTTAAGTGAAGGTCAATCGGACGAGGGCCCAGATCACATCCACCAGGAAGGCCAACTGTAGCTTCACCAAAGCGACCTAAAAGACTTCCGTAGAAATAATAAGAAGCACGCAAGCTATTAATCTTGCCATAAGGCATAGGAATGTTTTGAACACCTCTTGGATCAATCTCCAAGACATCCTCATAACGCTTAACAGTCGCCCCCATAATTTCCATAATTTCGACAAGACTAGCAACGTCTGAAATATCTGGAACACAATCTAAAGTGACAATATCATCTGATAAGATAATAGCTGGAATAAGCGCTACAACACTATTTTTAGCACCACTAATGGTGATCTCACCTTGCAATGGACGTCCACCATTGATGACAATTTTTCTCATGTTTTACTCTTTCAAAATTTACTAAAAAGGTCTTCTCATTCTATTATACCATAATTTTCAGTTTTTTCCCATTCCTATTTACTAAATACCATCTCATTTTGATAAAAAAAGACCTATCACTCAAGCTTTTCAGCCTGAAATGATAGGTTTTTGTGTTAGATTAACGTACTGTGCGGATACGCATTGTGTTTGTACGAACAGCTTCTCCAAGTGGCACACCTGCAACGATAACAATATCGTCACCAGATTCTACAAGGCCTGCTTCAACTGCTTTACGTTCAGCGATTTCGAACATATCATCAGTTGATGATGGAGCTTCAGTCAACATTGGGATAACACCCCAGTTCAACATCAATCCACGCTCTGTCAATTCGTCGAATGTCAATGCCAAGATATCAGCATTTGGACGGTATTTAG
>CAUQPD010000079.1:0-4209 GCA_963519935.1 uncultured Streptococcus sp. | reverse complement strand
AACCATATTTTAACTCAAAAGAAAAATCTTTTGGCTGTGTTGTTTCGAATGGTTCTAAAACTGCTGGTCATTTGTACTATGACATCATTCTGTTTTAGAGCTATGTTGTTTCGAATGGTTCCAAAATAATAAATAATTTTAAATTTGACTTAACTGTTGGAGTAGTCATGGTTAAATTAAATCAACCGAGTCGAATATAAGTTGTTTAATTTTGTGGAAGCTATTAATAAGAATATAATAAGGGAGAAAGATAGGTGTAATTTTAATTTTAAAGTAATTGCGGACACTATCAAAGTAAAAGATTATGGAGAACAAATCTGTAGAATTTATCAAAGACAATAAAAAAGTAATCATTTCATCAGTTGCAGTTGGTGTTGTATTGGTATTAGGGTTTGGATGGTATTCATATTACCAGCATCAAGCAGAGCAACAAGCAAAAATTGTACAATTAGAAAAAGATAGCAAATCAGACAAAGAACAAGTTGATAAACTATTTGAATCATTTGATGCATCTTCAGATGAATCTATTTCTAAGTTGAAAGAATTATCTGAAACTTCACTTAAAACCGATACAGGTAAAGACTATCTTAATAACAAAGTCAAAGAATCATCTAAAGCTATTGTAGATTTTCATTTGCAAAAAGGTTTGGCTTATGACATCAAAGATTCAGATGACAAATTTAAAGATAAAACAACCTTAGAAAATAATGTAAAAGAAATCAATAAACAAATTGATTTTATCAAGAAAGTTGATGAAACATTCAAACAAGATAATCTTGAAGAAACTACAAAATCTCTTACTGATATTGTAGATAAATTCAATAAGCAAATCGAAGCTTTGAAGAAAGAAGAAGAACAAAAAGCAGCTGAAAAAGCTAAAGAAGAAGAGAAGAAACAATCAGAAGCTAAATCACAAGAATCTTCTGGTGGATCAAGTAGTTCAAGCAGTTCAAGTTCTAACTCATCTTCTGATTCTGGATCAAATGGTGGCGGAAGTAATTATGAAGCCCCAGCTGCCGAACAATATTCATCTGGCAACAGCAATAGCGGCGGAGGAAATGATGGCTATACAAGATATACGGGAACTGATGCTTTTGGACATTCAGGCAGTTATCAAGCAAATCACAGTAATGGTGATGTTCGTGACGACAATGGAAACCACCTTGGAAACTACGGTGGAGGAATTGCTGATTTTAGACAACGTTAATAACTATTTTAGAGCTGTGTTGTTTCGAATGGTTCCAAAAAAAGCTACTCATTTTTTGAGTGGCTTTTTAACTATCCCCCCTACACATAGTTCATTCCCTTATAGCAAAGGAAAATGGCTAGTGCGATAAAAAGTACAGTTGCTCCGATTCGCTGGCTAGTACTGTACATCCTTCTCTCCCATTTAACTGGAAAAATAACTGCTAGAAAAGCACCTCCTACTGCCCCACCGATATGGCCTGCTAGGCTGATTCCTGGAATCAGAACACTTCCAATGATATTTATCACGAAAAGTGTCAGATAGGATTGCCCCAACTGCTGGATATAGGGGTTGCGAGTTGCGTAACGCAAGACGATAATCGCAGCAAATAGCCCGTAAAGAGAAGTGGAAGCGCCTGCTGCTACAACTTTCGGTGTGAAAGCAAAAACAAAGAGATTGCCCATCATTCCTGATAAGAGATAAAGAAAGAAGAACTGCTTGGAACCGAAAATCTCCTCCACCTGTCGTCCAAGAAAGTAGAGCGAAATCATATTGACAATAAAATGCTCCCATCCGATATGCACAAATATAGCCGAAAAAAGGCGCCAAATCTGCTCAGGGAACAGACGAATGATCGGTCCATACATGGCTCCAAACTGAAGCAAGGTATCTGCTCGTTCAAAATTTAAACCTGTAAGAACCAACATCAAGAGAAAGACCAATGCGGTTACTAGGAGGAAGAAACTAGTCACAGGATAACGTTTATCAAAGATTTCCTTCATAGATTAACACCTCCTGAACAGGAATATCATGGTCTTCCAAGTTAAACTCCTGAATTTGACAAGGATAGATTGTACTCAGGCTCTGCCCAGCAAAATGTTCTAGATAGCGGTCGTAGTATCCTCCACCATATCCGATCCGATAGCCCTCTGTTGTAAAAGCCAAGCCCGGAACATGAATTAAATCAATCTGAGACGGTTCCACCACTTCCAAGTCTCCTTGCGGTTCCAGTAAACCAAAGGAAGTTTTTGCCAACTGCTGCGGATGATAGACCACAAACTCCATGCGCCCCTTGGGATAGGTTTTGGGTATCAGAACCTTTTTATCGTCCTTCAGCGCCCGCTCGATCAATTCTTGCGTTTGAAATTCATGAGGGAAGGAGAGATAGGTTGCGATGGTCTTGGCTTCTTGGTAAAAAGGGTGTTGTAAGAAACGCTCAGTTAAAACTTGGTCCATAGCCTGTTTTTGCTCCTGAGATAGAGACTTCATTTCTTGCAAAATTTTCTTGCGTAGTTCTGCTTTCATAGACAATTCCTCTACTCTGCTGCCTTCTTTTTCAGGAAACTAGAGACCGCATCCACCCCAATAGCTAAGGCTTCTTCCTTAGGACTCATCTGAGGGTGATGAAGGGCGTAGGGACTATCGATACCTAGCCAAAACATAACACCATCAACCTTCGAAAGGAGATAACCAAAGTCCTCACCAGTCATAGCAGGCTCGATATCAATCAACTCGATTCCGTCTTTCTCTTCAAAAAAGTCCATCAGTTCACGCGCCAAGGCTGGATTGTTCTCAACAGGTAGGTAGCCTCCTTGCTTGAGTTCTACTTCGACTTCCATATCAAAGGCTGCTGCAACACCTTCTGAGACTGTCTTGACTCTTTTTTGTACCAAGAGGCTCATGTCCTGAGTCAAGGCGCGAATAGTTCCATGTAAAAATGCTGTGTCTGTAATGACATTATTGGTTGTTCCAGCTTGGAAAAGGCCAAAGGTCACCACCGCCCCCTCGATTGGATTGACATTGCGGCTGACAACTGACTGCACCTGGGTTACAAAGTAACTAGCAGCCACCAAGGCGTCATTGGCTTCATGTGGAAAAGCTGCGTGTCCTCCTTTTCCTTTGAAACGAATCTTCACCTCACAGGTCCCTGCAAAGAGAGTGTGTGTATTGGTCGCAATCTGGCCAACCTTCAGATCCGGACGAACATGGAGACCATAAAACTGGTCTGGCAGCCAGTCTCCAAAAGCACCATCCTCATACATGAGCATACCACCAGCTTCATTTTCTTCAGCAGGCTGAAATAGAAAGAGCAAATTATTCTTGGGTTGCTCCTCAAGAGCACGCTCGAGACAGCCCAAGGCAATGGTCATGTGAAAATCATGTCCGCAAGCATGCATACGACCTTGGTTTTGAGAGGCAAAAGGTAGACCTGTTTGTTCGACAATAGGCAGACCATCAATGTCTGTTCGCCAACCAATGGTTCGCTCCGGCTGACTTCCCTGCAGGTAGACCAAAATCCCTGTCCGCCAAGTACGAACTTGAACAAAATCCTTGCCCGTAGTCAATTTTTCAATCACATCCAGCAAATAAGCCTGAGTCTTGAACTCTTCCAAGCCAATCTCTGGAATCTGGTGTAAATCTCGTCTAGTCTGAATCAAATCTAACATCTATCTATCCTCCTATATAGCAGAAAGAGGCTGGAAGAAGGGTTCCGCCTCTATTTTTCTTTTACAATTATAAGGTACGAAGCGCATCTTCTAGCGCTGTTTTTTGTTGAGTTTGGGCATCAATCTCTTTGATAATGCGAGCTGGAACACCTGCTACCACTACGTTTTCTGGGACATCTTGGGTAACGATAGCTCCTGCTGCGACAACTGAACCACTACCGATTTGGACTCCTTCGATAACCACTGCATTGGCACCGATAAGAACATTGTCTCCGACACGGACTGGTTCAGCGCTAGCTGGCTCAATCACACCCGCCAAAACTGCACCTGCACCAACGTGACTGTTTTTCCCAACGATAGCACGACCTCCAAGGATGGCACCCATGTCAATCATGGTTCCAGAACCGATTTCAGCACCGATATTGATAACAGCTCCCATCATGATAACAGCATTATCACCAATTTCCACCTGGTCACGGATAATAGCACCTGGCTCGATACGAGCATTGATAGCACGTTTGTCTAGCAAAGGAACTGCAGAATTACGAGCATCTTGCTCGACAACATAATCTTGAT
>CAUQPD010000078.1:0-4279 GCA_963519935.1 uncultured Streptococcus sp. | reverse complement strand
GTTGTCCTTGGATAGACTTGACCCAGCCATCTACTGTGTCTTTTGTTTGGAGACTACGCTCAGCATCTTTGAAGGACGGATCTCCGATGAGACCTGTAGCACCGCCAACGAGCGCATAAGGTTTGTGACCTGCTAGTTGCAAGCGACGACTTGTCAAGATTGCGACAAGGTGGCCGAGGTGAAGGCTGTCAGCAGTTGGATCGTAGCCAGTATAATAAGAAACTTGACCTTCTTCTAGGGCTTTACGCAAAGCTTCTTCATCAGTCGTTTGAAAAATCAAACCACGCTCTTTTAGCTCATCAAAAATGTGCATGTGTCTTTTCTCCTTTTTAAAATATTGTTTCTACCTATTGTATCACAAACTTGATTAATAGCCTAGTGGAATAGGGAAGAAAGTGGCTATTTTATTGAAAGTTTCCCTTTTATGGTATAATAGAGAAAGCGAGGACATTCATGAAAGAAAGAATTAATGAATTAAAAACAAACATACTGCATTTTTTCCAGCAGCTAATGCAACGAATTGCAAAATGGAAGAAAAGACTAGCAGAAAAACTAGCTAATAAGAAAACCCGTAAAAAGGGGACCTCTTCTAACAAAGTTAGAAGGGCAGGGTCTATTTTTGCTAAGATTTTAAGTGGGTTTAAAATAGTCTTTAATACTCTCTTTATCTTAGGCTTTATCGGTGGACTGTTTGGCGCTGGTGTGGCTATGGGTTATGGAGTCGCTCTATTTGACAAGGCCCAGGTCCCTCAAGCAGAAGAGTTGGTCAAGCAAGTGAAGGATATTGCCTCCATCTCAGAAATCACTTATTCTGACGGCAGTACCATTGCCTCGATCGAGGGCGATTTATTGCGCACTTCAGTCGCTTCAGATGCTATCTCAGACAACCTTAAGAAAGCCATTGTTGCGACAGAGGACGAGCATTTCAATGAGCACAAGGGAGTTGTGCCTAAGGCCGTTATTCGTGCGACCTTGGGAACCTTTGTCGGTCTAGGCTCGTCTAGTGGTGGTTCGACCTTGACCCAGCAGGTCATCAAGCAGCAAGTGGTGGGGGATGCTCCAACTCTAGCTCGTAAGGCTAAAGAGATTATTGATGCTCTAGCTTTAGAACGGGCTATGGGTAAGGATGAGATTTTGACAACCTACCTTAACATAGCTCCTTTTGGTCGCAATCATAAAGGTCAAAATATTGCAGGTGCCCAGCAGGCTGCAGAAGGAATCTTTGGGGTCAATGCTTCGGATTTAACGATCCCTCAAGCTGCCTTTATCGCAGGGTTGCCACAGAGTCCAATCAGTTATTCTCCTTATGAATCTGATGGTAGTATGAAGAGTGATGAGGACATGGCTTTGGGAATTAAGCGTGCCAAGGATGTCCTCTACAATATGTACCGGACAGGGGCTCTAAGTCAGGAAGACTACGATAAGTACAAAGATTATGACTTTAAGAAAGACTTCCTACCATCCGGTAGTGTTAGTGGTACTTCGCGTGACTATCTCTACTATGCAACCTTGGCAGAAGCTACGGACCGCATGTACGACTACCTTGTCCAACGAGATAATGTCTCTGCGCAAGAATTAAAGAATGAGTCCATTCAGAAATCCTATCGCGATTTAGCCACTAAGGAAATTGAAAATGGTGGATATAAGATTACGACAACTATCAATAAAAATGTTCATGCTGCGATGCAAAATGCGGTTGCGACCTACGGCTATTTGCTAGATGATTCGACAGGCCAGCCTGAGGTGGGGAATGTCCTCATGGACAATCAAACGGGAGCTATCCTTGGATTTGTTGGTGGTCGTAACTATCAAGAAAATCAGAACAATCACGCTATCGATACCAAGCGTTCTCCAGCTTCAACCACAAAACCTATATTGGCCTATGGTATCGCTATTGACCAAGGTTTGATGGGAAGTGCAAGTATCTTGTCAAACTATCCTACCAACTTCTCAAACGGGAATCCCATCATGTATGTCAATAGTCCTGGTACAGGCATGATGACATTGGGAGAAGCCCTTAACTACTCATGGAATATCCCAGCCTACTGGACTTATCGTACGCTTCGAGAGAAGGGTGTTGATGTCAAAGGCTATATGGAAAAAATGGGTTACGAAATCCCAGAATATGGGATTGAAAGTCTACCGATGGGTGGGGGGATTGACGTTACAGTTGCCCAGCATACCAACGGGTATCAAACTCTGGCCAACAATGGAGTTTACCATAAGAAACATATGATCGCGAAGATCGAGTCAACGGATGGCCGATTGGTGTACGAGCACAAGGATGAGCCTGTCCAAGTTTATTCAAAAGCGACAGCAACCATCATGCAAAGTCTCCTTCGGGATGTTATCTCATCTCGAATTACTTCAAGTTTCCAGACGGACTTGACGACTATCAATCCATCCCTAGCTAGTGCTGACTGGATTGGAAAAACTGGTACGACCAATGAAGATGAAAATATGTGGCTCATGCTTTCTACACCTCGCTTGACTTTGGGTGGCTGGTTAGGTCACGACGACAACCGACCACTAGCCAAAGGAGCAGGCCACTATCGTAATGCCAACTATATGGCCCACTTGGTCAATGCTATCCAACAAGCTGAACCTGGAATATGGGGGAATGAGCGCTTTAATCTGGATCCAAGTGTGACCAAGTCACAAGTTCTCCGATCTACAGGACAAAAACCAGGCAAGGTTTCCATCAATGGAAAAGAAATAGAAGTTTCTGGATCAACAGTAACGAGCTACTGGGCTACTAAAGAAGGTGCCCCAGTGACCACCTATCGCTTTGCTATTGGAGGAAGCGATGCAGATTATCTGAACGCATGGAAGAATATTCTAGGAAGCATTCCAGCAGTGACTCCTCCAAGCTCAAGTTCAAGCAGTAGCTCTGGAAGTTCAAGTTCGAGTGGGAATACTCAAAGTGGTTCTTCAGGACGTTCACGTCTATTTAATCGTTAAGAAAGAGTAGTAGCAAGGTTAGTAATTTCTCCTTGTTGCTACTTTTTTCTTTGTTGGTTTCGTGTTACAATAATAATATGAATCATTATCAGAAAAAGATTGTTAAGGGGACAGTATACTCGCTACTTTCAGGCCTAATCTGGGGCATTTGTGGGATTTTAGGAGAGTATTTTTTCACTCATTATCCAGTGTCTTCTGGATGGATTACTTCTATGCGTTTACTAGTGGCAGGGAGTTTGGTTTTAGGTCTATCTGCCTTTCAGTTGCGTAGCCACTTGTTGGACATCTGGCGTGATAAGAAAAATTATCTACCCTTTTTAGCCTATGCTATTCTAGGTATTTTTTCTGTGCAATTTTTCTTTTATCTCTGCGTTGAGTATTCCAATGCGACGACGGCGACCATTTTGCAATTTATCAGCCCTGTTTTTATCCTGTTTTACAATCGAATCATTTACCAGAAGAAGGCTTCAATTACAGCTGTGTTCTATGTTTTGATTGCCATGCTAGGTGTTTTTTTGATGGCTACAAAAGGGGATTTGTCCCAGTTATCCATGACACCTTTGGCTCTAGTAACAGGTTTGCTCAGTGCAGTAGGGGTCATGTTTAATGTTATCCTTCCTCAGCGTTTTGCACGGCGCTACGGATTTGTTCCGACTGTTGGTTGGGGGATGATTCTGGCAGGGCTCTTTAGTAATTTCCTTTACCCTATTTATCAGATAAGTTTTCAAGTGGATTTGGTAAGTGTGCTGATTTGTCTGACGATTGCCGTGTTTGGAACTGCTTTTGCCTTCTTCCTATCCATGAAGGCTGTGTCACTCGTTTCCCCGCTGGTTGTATCGGTGGTGAGTGCTAGCGAACCGCTCTCTTCAGCTTTATTAAGTGTTCTTTTTTTGGGATTGGTCATGGATGGTTTTTTGACCTTAGCTATGGTGTTGATTATCGTTCCGATGATTTTTTTATCTGTAGAGGAAGCAAAACAAGCCCAGTAAAGATGATTATTTGATAGTTGAGGCTTCAAATTTGAGGCCTTTTTTGGTAGAATAGGTATCATTATAACGAACCAGGAGGCACCTATGACTGCTACAAAAATGAATGCTCAAGAAATTATCCAATTTATCGCCAATGCTGAAAAGAAAACCAGTGTTAAAGTAACCTTTGAAGGACAACTCGCAACTGCTGTGCCAAGCTCTGTTGTCAAACTAGGGAATGTTTTATTCGGAGACTGGAAGGACGTGGCTCCGCTTCTTGAAGGTTTAGTAGAAAATCAAGATTATGTTGTCGAGCAAGATGCTCGTAATTCTGCAGTTCCTTTGCTAGA